>CBDTVJ010000557.1:0-2885 GCA_965363655.1 uncultured Halieaceae bacterium
TGTGTATTGGGGTCAGAGTAAAAACCGCGAAAGCAGAGCCAATTGGATGAGGGTTTTTACTCTGACCCCAATTCCCGCAGGCGAGGCTAGATGAGAAGCAGGATGAATAGTGGAGAGCGCACTGGCCCGACAAGCCGGGGAGCAGGCCTATAACCATGTTGCGTCTTTGCAGTAAAACTACGACCCTTGATCGCCGAAAAATTTTCCCTACGTTTCACCGTCCGAGCTGGTATCGCCACCCTTTTCCCTGTCACAATGGGTTGCTATCGTGCACACCCAGCTGAGGCCCGGCATGGATTTTCAGTCTTTACTCGAAGGCATTTTCCAGGAAGTGCTTCCCCTGATCGGACAGGGCAAGGTCGCGGACTACATTCCGGCGCTGAAATCCGTTAACCCCGGGAAACTGGGTATTGCCTTGGAAACCATTGGTGGCGAGTGCTTCCAGGTGGGCGATGCTCAGGAGAAATTTTCCATCCAGAGTATCTCCAAGGTCTTTAACCTGGCTCTTGGTATACAGACAGCCGGAGACAGGCTCTGGGAGAGAGTGGGTCGGGAGCCTTCCGGTAATCCCTTCAATTCGCTGGTACAACTGGAATATGAGAACGGGATTCCTCGCAATCCGTTCATCAATGCCGGCGCCCTGGTGGTCATCGATGTATTGCTGGACGAACTTTCCCGCTCCAATGATGAAATGCTGGCCTTCGTCAACCGGCTGCGCTGTTCGCAGATTCGGTACGATGAGGAGGTGGCGCGCTCGGAAAAAGCTACTGGCTTTACCAATCTTGCCCTGGTTAATTTTATGAAGGCGTATAACAACATCAGGCACGAGGACGCCGCCATCCTCGATGTCTACTGCCATCAATGTGCTATCAGCATGAGCTGTGCGGGACTGGCGCGGTCGTTTCTGTTCCTTGCCAATAACGGTGTCGTACCCGCATCGGGTGAGCGCATTCTCAGCCTCAGCGAGACCAAGCGGGTGAATGCCATCATGCTTACCTGCGGGTTTTATGACCAAGCCGGGGATTTTGCCTACTTGGTGGGACTGCCGGGCAAGAGCGGCGTGGGCGGCGGTATTGTGGCGGTCATTCCGGGGCACCTGAGTATCGCGGTCTGGAGCCCGGAGCTGAATTCGCATGGCAATTCACTGATCGGCATCAAGGTGCTGGAGCTGTTTACCACCAGAACTGGTCTGTCTATATTCTAAGCAGGCCGTCTACATTCCGGTTCATTATAAGGTTGTGTTGTTGCCTGCAACTGGCGTCGCCACTTAATGAGTGTCACCTATCCATGGGCTAGTCGGACTTGCAGGCTATACTACCTTCTATCACATTGCCCGCAAGTATACCGCCAGACTACCCCATGACCCTACCCATGCGCTGCCCAGAAATTGCCGAGAGGTGGGCAGTCTGGGGCAGTGATTAGATGCCCGGGTTCACGCCTGTCATCTCAATCGAAAGGTTCCACAGGCGCTCTGCCACACGTGTGTCGTGACTGGCACGATTAGAGCGCACTTTTTTGGCAGGACCGGCCGTCTCGAAGCGTTTAGCTGGGCCATAATAGTCACCACCCACGATTTCCTTAGAGGTCGCAGCGCAGAGGGTCGGCCATGCCCCGGCGGCCGCGGTATTGAGTAAAGGTTGCATCAGTTCAGTGGCCTTGCTCAGCACACCCGGCATGTAGCGGCTCAACTCTGTACTGGCAATGCCTGGATGACAGGCGACGGACAGAACGGGAAGGTCCGCGGCCTCAAGGCGGCGCTGCAGCTCATACGAGAAGAGCAGGTTGGCCAGTTTGCTCATACCGTAGCGCGCGGAGGCACTGTAATGACGCTTGGCATTGATGTCCTTAAAGCGGATCCTGCCCGCGTTGTGGGCGATACTGCTTGTGTTTACCACGCGTGAAGAGGGCGTCTCTGCCAGTTTCTCCAATAGCAGGCCCGTCAGAGCAAAAGGCCCCAGATGATTGACGCCGAACTGAGATTCAAAGCCGTCTTTCGTCAACTCATAGGGCGGCACCATGATGCCGGCATTGTTGATGAGTACGTCGATTCTTTCCTCGGACTGCAACTGTTCAGCACAGTGTCTCACTGAGGAGAGATCTCCAAGATCTAATTGTACATAGCTGACATCGACCGGGCCGTTTTGCTCTTCTATTCTTGCGATGGCGTCATTGGCCTTTTGCTGTGATCGACAGGCAATCAGTACCCGCGCTCCTTGCGCCGACAAGGCCCTTGCGGCCTCGTAGCCCAACCCGGTATTAGCTCCTGTAATAACGACGGTACTGCCGCTTTGATCCGGTACATCATCTTCGGTAAATCTACGTTTCATATCTACTTCATCTCCTGAACGAAATCTCATTATAACCGAGAAGGGTAGTCGTAGAGTTTGGATTAGCCAATACCCAGAAGCAGCACAAGACTGGTAGTCGACCCCGGGGAGGGAGGTGGCGAGGCGATCATGCAGAAAACCCGAGAGAGTATCGATGTATAGGTCCTCCGACTATGGGTCACCCATCCCCCTGGCAGAGTCGGACGCTCTACAGGGAGGTTGGTTAGTAACTTGATGAAGCGTATCGAGTTTTTCTGATGGGGTAGGGCGGGGTTGCCCAGGCCGAACCTATGCCGAGATTGGTTGGTGGTGATGGTGGTGATGGTGGGGAAGGGTAGGGTAGGGGCTCGAGGTTTAGCTTGTCAAAACCGATCATGGTGATGCGGCAACTTTGTACCGCTTCCGGTAGGCTCTCGGTGAAACCCCTGTGATACGGCGAAAAGCGTGACTGAAACTAGCTGGGTCACTGTATCCAAGATTGGCAGAGATCTGAGTTAATGAACTCTGGCCTTCCCTGATCCAGCGAATGGCAATGGCGACTTTGGCCTCGGCCACCAC
>CBDTVJ010000558.1:0-2859 GCA_965363655.1 uncultured Halieaceae bacterium
GCGTGGCAAGCATAAGCCCGAATATACCCCGCATGTGGACACCGGCGATTACATTGTGGTCGTTAATGCTGAGAAAATACGCGTTACTGGTAACAAGACCCGCGACAAAATTTACCATCATCACACGGGCTACCCGGGTGGTTTAAAATCAATTTCTTTCGAGAAGCTAATTGATAAAGCCCCTGAGCGTGTCATCCAGGGAGCGGTTAAGGGTATGTTGCCCCGTAACCCACTGGGTCGTGCTATGTTTAGAAAGCTGAAAGTGTATGCCGGTAGTGAGCATCCCCATACAGCGCAACAGCCCCAAGCACTGAACATCTAACGGATATCACCTATGTCAGCTACCCAATACTATGGAACCGGCCGTCGCAAGACGTCCACCGCTCGCGTTTTCCTTACCGGCGGTGCCGGTAATATCACCGTCAACAAACGCCCCCTCGACCAGTACTTCGGTCGTGAAGTGGCTCGTATGATCGTACGCCAGCCTCTGGAACTTGTTGAATTGAATGATAAATTTGATATCAATGTGACGGTTGCCGGCGGCGGCAGTTTCGGTCAGGCCGGTGCAATTCGCCACGGTATCACCCGCGCTTTGATGCAGTATGACGAATCCCTGCGAGGCTCTCTGCGCACCGCGGGCTATGTCACGCGCGATGCCCGGGAAGTGGAGCGCAAGAAAGTGGGATTGCGCAAGGCGCGCAAGCGTCCGCAGTACTCCAAGCGCTAATCCATTCGTATCCCGTCCTGTATGGGAGGGGTATGAAGAGCATCAGAAACGCCCGGATGCCTGTGCATGCCGGGCTTTTTTTTGCCCGCTCCAACGCCTGAGACTATGGCATTGAGCGAGCGCAATTTCTTGCCAAAAACGCAGTGAAATCAAGGGGTTTTCCTTGTAACGACGCGGCAAAATCATTACCATTTGCACCTTTTTGGGAAGTGAGGTCCGGGCCGTCACCAAAAGGCCGTCTACGGATCGGTAATCTGGGGAGAAAAGCATGAGTAGCGAGGGCGTTAACTCCGGCAGGAGGAAGTTCCTGACCGCGGCCACGAGCGCGGTAGGGGCCGCAGGGGCGGTGGGTATTTTGACGCCGTTTGTCGGTTCCTGGAATCCGTCAGCGAAGGCAAAAGCTGCGGGCGCGCCGGTGAAGGCGGATATCGGCAAGCTGGAGCCAGGGCAGATGACCACCGTTGAATGGCGCGGGCAACCTGTCTATATTCTGTACCGTACCGAGTCCCAGTTGGAAGAGCTTCCCAAACTTGATGAGAAATTGAAGGATCCGCTGTCTGAGAACTTAGATCAGCAGCCGGCCTATATTCATGGCATTGACCGGTCAATCCGGCCCGAAATCCTGGTGGTTGTTGGACTGTGCACTCACCTGGGATGCGCGCCAAAGTTACGGCCCGAAGTGGGCGCTACTGAATTTACCAAAGAGTGGGTTGGTGGTTTCTTTTGTCCCTGTCATGGCTCCATGTTTGATTTGTCAGGGCGTGTGTTCGCAGGCGTGCCCGCCTCAGCCAATCTGCTGGTTCCGCCTTATTCCTACGAAGATGAAAATGTCATTGTCATTGGCGTGGACACGGAGGCTACCTCATGATCAATATGCTTATTAGTTTGCGTGACTGGGTTGATGAGCGCCTGCCGATCATGAAGGCATGGAACACTCACATGGGCAAGTATTACGCGCCCAAGAATTTCAACTTCTGGTATTTCTTCGGCGTGCTGTCCCTGCTGGTGTTGGTCAATCAGTTGCTGACCGGTATCTGGCTTACCATGAGTTTCAATCCCAGCCAGGAGGGTGCGTTCGCGTCGGTGGAATACATCATGCGCGACGTGGACTATGGTTGGATACTGCGTTATATGCATTCCACCGGGGCCTCGGCGTTCTTTGTGGTGGTGTATCTGCATATGTTTCGCGCGCTGTTGTATGGCTCGTACCAGAAGCCGCGCGAACTTATCTGGATATTCGGCATGCTGATCTTTGTGGTGCTGATGGCAGAGGCCTTTGTAGGCTATGTATTGCCCTGGGGCCAGATGTCCTATTGGGGTGCACAGGTTATTATTTCCCTGTTCGGTGCGATTCCTGTGGTGGGCGACGATATCGTCACCTGGATCCGTGGCGACTACCTGATTTCCGGTATCACCCTGAATCGCTTCTTCGCCTTGCACGTGGTGGCCCTGCCCATTGTGTTGCTCGCGCTGGTGGTGCTGCACCTGCTGGCTCTGCACGAGGTTGGCTCCAATAATCCGGACGGAGTAGATATCAAAAAGCATAAGGGTGACGACGGTGTGCCCCTCGATGGTGTTGCTTTCCACCCGTATTACACCGTGCACGATCTGCAGGCAGTGGGGGTATTCCTGTTTATCTTCTGTGGCATTATTTTCTTTATGCCAGAGATGGGCGGTTACTTTCTGGAGTTCGCCAACTTCGAGGAAGCCAACAACCTGAAGACGCCTGAGCATATTGCCCCGGTCTGGTATTTCACGCCTTTTTACTCAGTATTGCGTGCGGTTCCTGATAAGTTCTGGGGCTTTATTGCCTTTGCTGCTTCCGTAGCGATTCCGTTTATGTTGCCCTGGCTGGACCGTAGTCCAGTAAAGTCATGGCGCTATCGCGGCAATATCAACAGGTTTATGCTTGTTATTTTCGTGGCTTCATTTCTGATACTGGGCGTGTTGGGTGTCTGGTCGGTTAATGACTCCCGCACCTGGCTGGCGCGAATATGCGCGATCATTTATTTCGGCTTTTTCCTGTTAATGCCCATATGGTCATCTTTGGACAAGACCAAGCCAGTGCCAGAGCGGATCACCATGGACGGAGGTATTGGTTTCTGGGGTAGCATCGGCGGTTTGTTGCTGAT
>CBDTVJ010000559.1:0-2859 GCA_965363655.1 uncultured Halieaceae bacterium
CCTAAGCAAGTGGATCAAGTTCGGGAAAATAACTGGTAGAGGAAAGCCACGCGGGCAAGGATTTCACTTCCTTGATTGCTCGCCGCCATCGCATTAATGCCAACTTACTCTTTAAGTGGCGACGACAATACGATGAAGGTGTCCTGGGGAAAGATCCAGGTTCAGCTGTACTGTAGTGAGTCAACCTTGCATCGCCTTAGCGTCGCCGGAACCGTCTGCCCGGTTGTATTGCGCACGGCACTGGAGGTGTTATCCGCATGATAGGCCCACCACCCGGGACCGCAAACAGCCCTGAAAGATATCCCGTTCTCTGAACTGTATATGCCGATCCAAATGCGCGGTTATTGCAGTCTGAGGCCGAAGCAGCGATTTAGTCAAAGTGCTGTGGTGGAATGGAAATGGCATGTGCCTGTTTACCAAACGTCTGGAGCGAGGCGAGTTCGTTTGGCCTCGTGCCGAGAACGGCATCGTGTCGTTGACTCAAACTCCGGCGCAATTGTCGATATTATTGGAGAGGTCTACCTCATAAAATACGTCGTCCTAAACGGCATGTCCTTGGATCGCCCGCACAAGTTGTGGCGTTCATTGGACAGTTTGGGGTCGATTTCCCGTCCCAATTCGACCAGCTTCTCCCCGAGAAATCCCACCCAACGCCATTTTTATCTGCTTCATGGGTCCCAACAGCATCCGCGCGGCCAGTAAGATACAGCCCAGTACCAGTGCCACCAGAGCAATAACCCACGTTCGGAACTGGCGGCGCAACCGTTCTTTCTCCACATTCACTACGTGTGGCGTCAGTTGATACAGCACCTCGCCCACGAAGACCTTTCCCTGATCCGCCGCCTGATCAGTCCCCAGTGGTTCGTAGTACAACTTTTCTCGGTGCTCTACTATTTGAATGCCCTGCTCTCAATGGCTTGTACTTGCTCTTGCGTCAGCTTTCGACCAAAAAGTATTCTTAATATGGAGTGGTTAATGGCAACAGAAAGGTGATCGGGGCGAGTGTCTGTGATGTCGCCGCCGGCCAGGTAACCCTGGACTGAGCGCAGCATGGCTTTTTCAAGTGATTCGTCGTTATAAAACACGCCGGCTACCGCGCCGGCTTTCACGAGAGACTGGACAGGCGCTATGACGGCCTTTCGATAGCGAACCAATGTCTCGACGGCGACTCGGTAATCAATCCCCTCATAGAGGGTCGGGTCCATCTCCATCAAAAAGACTGACCATCCTCTTCTTGTCTCAACTAACTCTTTGATGGCCTGGTAAATCGATTGGTCCTTCACGCAGTACCAGTAATCGATATCGCGGGACAATGATTTTTCGGCCGAGGTGCTCGCTGAGGTGAGTGAAGCTGATTTTTCGCCGGAGAACAGCGCATCCGCCAGAGCCAATTGTGCATTGAGGGGAGCGTCATAAAAAACAGCCCGGATGGGCTGCTCACATTCCTTTTTTGCCTGGCGGAATCGTCGCTCGTAGGCGTGCGTGACAATGACGGGTGTCGAATGGTCTTGCGAGCAAAAACGTTCGAGGGCGTTCGCTCCTACCACAATCGCCAGATCACTGTTCTTCCCGGCCGTGTCAGACGCGAAGACAGTGTGTTCTGTTAGAGCGTCTTTGTAGACGGCCTCTAGTTTCGACCTTAGCTCGCCCTCTTCGCCATAGACCAGGATGTTGTCGGCGTAGGCTGGGACAGTCACCAGGAACAGACCGGCCAAAAGCAGGCTCTGGAGTACCGCTAGCGCGCGATTCGCACGCACGCCATAGCAGGAACTCGATGGTGTGGGAAATTCACTGCGCAACGGAGGCGATTCCGGTATTTTCAATCACCCGCGTCTTGGCTTACAGGTTTTTCTTTGTGTCGATTTATCGCCTTCATGGCCGGGTCATAGAGATCCAGAACGGCGACATGCTTGAGAGCTGTCCTGCTGATACCCTCCCCCCCTCTTTGCTGTGTTTTGTGACGGTAGTTTGTCAGAAAGCCTGCGCTTAGGCACGCTTACGATCCGATGTACACGGCAACGATGGCCGTGCGCTCGTGCCCCAATTCCCGTGAAATGATCTGCCTGGCGTGCGCATCCCGCGCCAATGCATCCCCTTGCAGGGTCCGGCGGGACGGTCCGCCCTGTATCGGGCATTTCTGGCCCGTCAGCTCCTCGTAGCGCTGCTGGGCGTAGGCATGGCGTAAACCATGTAGCCGGTCCAGGCCTGCCTTGATCGCATTACGCTCGTAGGTTCTCATCTGTTGAACATAATTTTTGTTAGACGGTATCAGGGCGCCGCGCCCGGCGAAGCGCCGTACCTCATCCAATAACTGCCGCTGGGCCTGCGTCCGAATCGGAATCTCCCGCGCCTTGCCCCCTTTTGTCCAGCTGGCCTTCAGGACAATCTTGTCACCCTTGTCCGCGTAGCTGGGACTGAACTTGATGGATTCCTCCCGTCTCAGTCCGAATTCGGCTTGCAGCCTCATGGACATTTTGACGTGCAGATCGGTTACATTCCGGAGCTGATCGGCGGGCAAATCGCGGGCTTTATTGTCACCCGTGACATACACCCGGCGCTCCACGTCGTAGTGATCATTATCACGTGCCACGACCCCCGATTTACCCACCTTGTTCGCCCACCATCGGACATGAGCCAGCCGATTTTTGATGGTTCCGCAGGACAGTTCCCGCGCCTGCCAATGCTTCACCAGCGCGTCCACATGCTTGGGTTTTATACCCTGGGGCTTGAGGTTTCTATAGCCCAAATCGTGCAAGCTAGTTGCGGCTTGCTGGAGGATCGTCTCGCGGGCAGCTCGGGTCCCAAATGAACCCTCATTGGCACTGTGAACCAGGTGTTTCAAGCCGTAATTCAGATCCC
>CBDTVJ010000560.1:0-2853 GCA_965363655.1 uncultured Halieaceae bacterium
ATCCCAGGTGCACCTTTGAAGCGACTATGCTGCCAAGTCCGTATTCTGTCCCAATGACTATCGTTTTTCTTGCCGCTTCAGCCACCGCCGCCCATTTTTTCACCCCTGATATCCCTCCGGCTTTGGAGCATTTTGTGTTTATGATATCGCAGGTATCGTTCCTGAGGAGCTGATAAACTTGCTGGAGGTTATTTGCTGCCTCATCTGCCTCTATGGGGATATCCACGGCCCTGACAATCCGTCGTGCACCTTCCCAATCAGAATTTGTGATGGGTTGCTCGAGGAGTTCAAGACCTACATCATATTCCTTGGCAAGCTTGCATAATCGGATCGCTTCCTGTATCGTGTAATTTCGATTGGCATCTGCCCTAAGACTGATCCCTTCTCCACACGCTTCTCGAATGGCTTTCAAGGCTTTCGCGTCTATATCTGGATCCGATCCCACTTTCGCCTTGATCCCTCTTATCCCCTGGTTGTAATACTCCAGACTATGGGCGGCCATTTCCTCCGGAGTGCCTTTCGGGACCTCTATCGAAGCCAGCACCCTGGTTCGATATAATCCACCCAGAAGAGTGTATAGAGGCACGTTCAATGCTTTCCCCAGGATGTCATACAAAGCATAATTAATTGCTGCGGAAGCGTGATTTACGACCACTCTTCCATTTTTCATGGAACTCGCTATGTCGTTATTGCGCTCGATATCGAATGGATTTAGACCAATCAATCTAGGGGCTATGTATCGATCGATGGTGAATTTTACGGTTTCAAGTTTCTCGACGCTATCTGTCGGGGCTTCCCCTATTCCAAATATGCCTTTATCCGTATGGATTTTGACTAAAACATAATCCTTTTGCTGGTATCCTTCTGAGCTTTGTTTTCTCTGTACTTTATTTGGTTCTCCGTAATTAAATTTGCTCGGTGCGCCTTTTCCACCTGTTTTATTGATCCCATCCTTAAATGGCATCACCGGAAGGCGCAGAGGTATTGTTTCGATCTCTGTGATTTTCATGCTCATATCATCCGACCTTACAAAACTACCGGCTGTGGAAGCAAAAATCGGAGAATAAGCTGTTAATCCCAGGGCAGCACCGCTGCCCAGAAACGCGCGCCGACTGAATGTTTTAGATTTCATGATACAACTCTCTTTAAATGAAGGTTTGTGATGCTGTTGTCCTATGAAATATACAACAGTAGAGTTAAAAATCCAATTGATTTTTTTTTAAATTGCATTCTGCATCATCTGTATACATGATATGATTGAAAATTACCAAGGAGGTCCTATATGAAACAATTTTTTCCAATGGGTCGGGGCGAAATAGCCGTTCTTCCATTTCTCATCATTTTCGCAGTTATCTCATTTTTACCGATTTGGCGCACCATTGAAATTGGTGGCATAGCAGTATTCGGCTGGCTCATGGCTATTCTTATGCTGGTTTCTCCTGTTCTTACATCACTCGTTATACAACGATCAGATAAGACGGATACTCCAAAAGTGTCTGATTCTGATATAGTTGAACGAAAACAAAATAAGAAGGACTGATGATACTTGAACGAATCCTGGTTGTTGGCTACCTGCTGGGCTGCATCATTATCGGTGTTTTCGCATCCAGAAAGGTACTCGGTTCCAGTGATGAATACTGGGTTGCCGGAAGGCGTATTGGCACTTTTGTAAATGCAATGGCCATTATGGCAGCTCTTGCCAGCGGAGGATCAATTATTGGCGTTATGGGACTGGCGTATTCGCAAGGAATACCTGCTACACTGGCACTATTTGCCGGCGCCGTAATAGGATTTCCAATTGCCTCTCTTCTGGTCGCCCGCCCGCTCCGTAATTTTGGAAAATTCACGATCACTGACTTCCTTGGCTACCGGTATCCCAGTAAAATAGTGCGCTTTCTTGTCCCCTTGTTCATTGTCATCGCTTTTGTAGTCTATATCGTTGCGCAACTAAAAGCGGCCGGCATTACAGCTACAGCTTTACTCGGTATCCCCTATAACACTGCATTGGTAATATCCACACTGGTATTCATCACTTACGTGTCATTAGGTGGCATGATTGCTATCACCTGGACTGATGTAATACAGGGTGTACTTATGCTGGTCGTTGTGGTCGGTGCGGCATTGGTTTTTGTCTGGCGCATCGGGTCTCCCTTTGAGCTCCTGGATAAAGCTACCACCGTTGCTCCTGAGCTGGGCCAGGTTGTCAATCAGCCGATCTCAGGTTACCTGGGGTACTTTATCATCTGGGCAACAGCCATCCCGGTAATCCCGCACATCATCATGCGTGTCAATACTGCAAAAAACGCTGCCAGTGCCCGAATGTCCCTGAATCTCGCAATGCTCGCCTACAGTGTTATGATCCTGGCAGCAGTATTGATCATTGTTCCGGTTGGCCGTGCGGACTTTCCTTCACTTGAAGACGCCGACCAGCTGTTCCTTCGTGTCATTGAGTCCCGGTTTTCACCACTGGTTCGTGGTATTGCGGTTGCCGCAGTATTGGCCGCGGTAATGTCAACAACCGATGCATTGCTGTTAGCCTGTAGTTCAGCCATTGCACACGACATTTATGGTGGACTGATACGTAAACACGCAAGTGAAAGGAGTTTGACAATTGTACGTGTGGGCTCAACCTGGGTCATTGGTTGCCTTGCTCTTCTTTGGGCGTTTTCACCACCAGAACTGATTACCCAGTTCTATACAGCAGGAGTCGGTTTGCTAAGTTCAAGCCTGTTCATCCCAACCATTGGCGGTCTGTGGTGGAAACGTGCAAATCGGACGGGTGGTGTCGCTGCCATTATCGTTGGGGCCTCGTTGTATACCCTTCTTGTGTTGGGTGTATTTGATCTGGGTGTG
>CBDTVJ010000561.1:0-2852 GCA_965363655.1 uncultured Halieaceae bacterium
CGGGGCGGTTATGTGCCAATTGCCGCGCAGCTGCCAAACCGGCATATCCCGCACCAACAACCAGCCAATCTGCTTTGATGTCCCGCCCCAAGGTGGCGTGCGGCATGCGCTGTGGCAGGATCGTATTCGTCGTGCATGTCGAGGGTGTAGGTCCTAGCTTTCCCGTCCTCATCTCCGGAGATTATCAGCCTCATGACAATTATATCGGCTTCGCCCGCTTCGTATTTCCAAAGCGGGGAGAGCAGCGATGCGGTCACATCAATAGGCCGCACCGACACGCCTTCTACCTGGATGGGGGTCATACTGAATAATCCGGTATCCCTGAAAATGCGCATCTGGTTTACGTGTTCGGGATAACGCAAGGTCTTCTCAAACATGTCGGGGATGTCCATAGTCTGAATCAGGGTTCTAAGTCCGTCGGAGTTGGTGCATGCCATGGTACCGACTTTATCCAGATCGATGGTCATGGTTTCGGCGAGCATGGGTTTGACGACCACCTTCCCACCTTCGACCATGGTACCAGATTCGGCGTATTCCTCCAGTACCTCTAGTACCGGAAAGGGAGATTTATACCCTAAAGGTGTATTCCTCGACTTTGGAACGCCACCCACGTAGCATTCGTAGCGGCTAACCTTCATCTTCCGGGTATGATCGCCGAGAATGATGTTGGCCATACCCGGTACAACACCACAGTCCACCACAGCGGTGACTCCCTTTTCCTTTGCCAGGTCGTCCAGCCCGAAAGGATCCTCCATGAAGTACGAAATATCCACGATGTTCTTGCCTGCACGTATCACGCTTTCGAGCATGGTGTATCCAATGGAGTAGGGCACCGAACCAATGACAATGTCTGCGTCCTCAACGGCGCGCGTGACTCCTTCCGCCGTGGAAAGGTCCTCTAGCCGTATCTGGATAGGATGTTCACTGGCCAATTGCTCCAGGACTTCCCGGTTGACGTCCACCGAGATTACCTCAAATTCGGGATCCTTGCACAGATCGATGGCTATGTATTTACCCACAGCCCCGCAACCCAGGACAACTACTTTACTCATTTTTTCTTCCCTTTCTTTTTAACAATAAGCCGGTACACCGGCCAGGATATCACCACCAGGATTGCAGCATAGAATGCGGTTTCGATCTCGGCAACTGCCTGGAACAGGGATAGTGATATCCAACCGAGAAGACAAAGAAGTGTGGTCCAGGGGTGAGCCCATACCCGGTAGGGGCGTTCAGCCTCTGGCTGTTTTAAACGCAGGATGATGACTCCTGCAATTAGCAGGACATACACGAAAATATGAAAGAAGACGGAAAGGTGTAGTAGAAATTCGAAACCGCCGATGATGATCAGCACCACCGAAAGTCCCCAGGATACCAGTACTGCAAAGACCGGGTTTCCACCTTTTGAGATTACCCCGGCACGTTTGACAGCCAGACCATCAACCGCCATGGCCTGGAGAATGCGTGGAGTGCTCATGTACAACACGTTCTGGTGGGCCAGTGTCATAATTATTGCCGCAACCAGCACGATGGTTGCGGCGAGGGGTGATACAGCCATTTCCAGGGCCCCGGCCAATGCCAGTTCGCTGCCGGCCAGACTTTCCAGTGGCACCTTCCATGCCAGGGCCGTAACCAGGAAAACATAGAGCAGGATGACAACGATCAGGCCTTGGATGGAGGCCCGCACCACAGCCTTGCCGCCGCCCTTGACTTCACCACTGAAATAGGCTGCGTACAGCCAGCCGTCATAAGCATAAATAAGAGAGGCAATCACAAGGCTCCACTTACCGAGTCCCTTTGCTGTTTGAGGAATCAAAGTTGTATCACTACCAGCTTCAGATCCGGCAAGTACCAGTGCCAGAGTGAAACCAACTATGATCAGCGCAATGGCTGCTGCAGCGAAATGCTGGATTTTCGCGCCCAGTGCGATGCTCCGCAATTGCAGTGCTGCGAACACAGTGGATACCATGATGGCCAGGGGCATTTGCCATGGATCTATTGCGGGAAATAGCAAGGTGGCGAATTCGGTAACCACCACAGCCTTCAGGGCTATGTCGGCGACAAAGCTCAGCCAGTCGACCCAGCCAATGACGAAACCGGGAAATGGCCCATAGGCACGTCGCACCAGGGAGTAGCTTCCTCCCGAGCGTGGTGTCATAGCCACCAGTTCAGAAGCCACTACAGTACTCAATAAGGCAAACAGACCGCCCAGCACCCAGAGGGAAACAAACAACCAGGGATTTGGTGCCACCGCAGCAACCTCTCCGGGCGTTCGCAGAATACCCAGGCCAATGATGCCTCCGATGGTGACTGCCAGGGTAAATCCGCTGCTTAGCACACGCTTTGGCTGCTGTGGTTTATTACTGATGCTCATATGGAAATAATGCCAGGTGTGTTGTTTGCTAACAGCAATATATGGATATTTATTAGCTATATCAGCTGGGGGTTATTTTCCCCCTAGTCCTATGGCTAATAGTTACCTCACACAGCATGAAATTTAAGGCGATTCTTCTAATATCAGCTTTCCTGTTATCGCAGTGCAATACAAAAACGCCAGGCGGAGGAAAATTAGAAGAGGGCATCATAAATCCCAGCAAAACATACCGGCCTCTGGCTTTATGGCCCTGGTTGAACGGATATGTGGATACAAGCAAATTGGTTTTTGAACTGGAACAAATGAAGGACAAGGGGATGCGCGGCGCTCTCATATGGGATGTGGGTGCGCTGGCAGATCCTGATAAGATGATTCCTGCCGGTCCGGCCATGTTAGGTGAGCAATCCCTGCAATATTTTTTAATAACTAGCTGTCGAAGGACTAAAAGCTAAGTAAAAGAAGAAATTTTATGAAAAGACAA
>CBDTVJ010000562.1:0-2851 GCA_965363655.1 uncultured Halieaceae bacterium
GCGATCCTGCGCCCCATATGGGTATGGCGCTGGACTGCTACACCAACTGCACCTCGCCCCTGCGTAAATACGTGGATTTCCTGGTACACCTGCAGATCAAGGCAGCGCTCCACAATGGCGAAGCAAAACAGGTTACCCCCGAAATACTGGCTGACCTGGGCCAGCGACTCGCCAACAGTCGCGCCGCGAGCCAGGAAGCGGACCGCTGGCTGGCAGGTAATTACCTGGCCAGGCTGGCGAGTGCCGGCGATGTGGTTTTCAAGGCGAAAATAACGCACATTTCAAGCAGCGGTTTCAGTGCGCGCATGGATGACAGCGGTTTGGAAGGTTCGGTGGATCTACGACCGGATCCTGAAAAATTCAGTTATGACAAGTGGACTGCCAGTCTTACCAGCAGCACGCGTCGCTTCGAGCTGAATCAGCCGGTAGAGCTGGCCTTTCTGGAAGTTGCCGCGGAAAACCGGCACCAGGCGCGCTTCGAACCGGTCACAGGCTGCGGGCTGAAGCCACCCAAAAACGATGATTAGTGAGAGCGACGGTTTCCCGGGTGCCGGGGTAAAGCGACTGCAGACTCCTGGTAGCCACCGCTGGCAGTGAGGGCCTCAACGCCTTCAAGCATATGCTCGCGCAGACGTGACACCAGGTGGATCATTTCCCTGACACCCAGGTTGCGCAGGTACGCGCCCATGTCGCAGTGGGAATCACGCAGGACATTGGCATCAACGGTGCGAAATGCCTGGATAATGGACAGCTCCAGGACACTGTAGCCCTCTTCTTCCCCAAAGATCAGTTTGGTAAATGTATCCACAATGGCCATTTCGCTCACCGGCCCAACCTTTGTGGCATCAACTGCGCGCACTATCCAGCCTCCTCTGCCACCGGCCAAGCCGATGACTTTTATCCGTTACACTTTCAGTATGGCGGAGATATGCGAGCCACCCTGGCCAATTATTGTGACTATTTCACACTTTACCGGCGATATCGGCGAAATTTACCTATTTGGGGCAGGATTTCCGCAGGGGCAATGGGGACATAAAACGCTAGAAAATGGCGTGGCCGGGGGTGCGCGGAAAGGGGATGGCATCGCGCACGTTCTCCATACCGGTGACGTAATTGAGCAGCCGCTCAAAGCCCAGCCCAAAGCCCGCGTGGGGCACAGTGCCATAGCGGCGCAGGTCCCGATACCACCACAGCTCGTCGCGCAAGTGCTCCTCCATGCGGGCGTCCAGCACATCAAGGCGCTCTTCCCGCTGGCTGCCACCGATGATCTCGCCGATTCCTGGCGCCAACACATCCATGGCCGCGACGGTTTTTTCATCATCGTTCAAACGCATGTAGAAGGCCTTGATATCCTTCGGGTAATTCATCACCACCACCGGCCGGCCCACATGCTTCTCCGTCAGGTAGCGTTCATGCTCTGAGGCCAGGTCTACACCCCAGGCCACGGGAAATTCAAAGCTCTCACCACAATTCTTTAGAATATCAACGGCTTGCGTATAGTCCATGCGTTCAAAATCATTATCGATCACGCCTCGCAGGCGCTCGATCACACCCTGGTCAATGCGCTGCTGGAAAAACGCGATGTCATCCTCCCGCTCCTCCAGCACCGCAGATATCACGTGTTTGAGCAGGCTTTCAGCAAGGTCCGCGTCGTCGTTAAGGTCAGCAAAGGCTATTTCCGGCTCTACCATCCAGAATTCGGCCAGATGGCGGCTGGTATTGGAATTTTCCGCCCGAAAGGTGGGGCCAAAGGTGTAGACCTTGCTCATGGCCAGACAGTAAGCCTCGACTTCCAGCTGCCCTGATACCGTGAGAAAGGACTCTCCGGCAAAGAAGTCCTGCTCGTAATCAACGCCGCCCTGCCCGTCTCGTGGCAAATTGGCCTGGTCCAGGGTACTGACCCGGAATAATTCCCCGGCACCTTCGCAGTCGCTGCCAGTAATAATCGGGGTATTGATCCAGTGAAAGCCGTTACCGTAAAAGTAGTTATGGATGGCATTGGCCAGCGTGGTGCGCACCCGGGTAATCGCCCCGAAGGTATTGGTGCGCGGCCGCAGGTGCGCCTGGGTGCGCAGGTACTCAAAGGTGTGGCGCTTCTTGGCAATGGGGTAGCTTTCGGGGTCGTCCACGCCGCCAACCACTTCGACCGCTGTGGCCTGTATCTCCAGGCTCTGTCCCTTACCCTCGGACTGCACCAACTCACCACTGACAATCACGGCGCAGCCGGTAGACAGGTGCAACACCTGTGACTGGTAGTTATCCAGGCTATCGGGCACTACCGCCTGCAGGGCGTCAAAGGCGGAACCGTCGTGTACTGCCAGGAATGAGATTCCCGCCTTGGAGTCCCGCTTGCTGCGCAGCCAACCTTTGACGGTTACCTGTGAACCGGGCGTGACCTGGCCCTTGAGAATGGCGCTGATGGAGTTGTGTTCAGGCATGGTGTTGGCTTGTTGTCGTGGTGAGTGGGGTTGCGGGGCAGGATACCTAATGCTGGTATTTGCTGCTAGGCGTTTTGTTGGGTCTGTGCCGTAAGGTATCTGGCAGGAGCGTGCCAGCGAGGCCCCTGTATGGGAGATTACCCCTGCAGGGCACGCCGTGAACCCATCCATGGGGGCTTGGGCTCGACATCCATGTCTCGCACAGCCCTGCAGGGGTAATCTCCCATACAGAGGCCGATCGAGCTTCGAATTTACCATTGCCGGACTTGGATGGCGGTTAGAATCGAGATTTAGGTCTGGGTAAGGAGGGGCTTCCCCACAGGACTGTGCGAGGCAGGACGCCGAGCTCAAGCCCCCATGGATGGGTTCACGGCGTGTCCTGACCGCGCTAAAACCGGTCCTGTTGCTGAACC
>CBDTVJ010000563.1:0-2851 GCA_965363655.1 uncultured Halieaceae bacterium
CGATCTTGTTTATGGCATATTACTGGTCGCGTCTTGGCGTGGGTCCGTTATTGGCTGGGTCCAGTCATTAGCGGCATTGAAATTCGCACCTATCCTATGACCGCTATCAGCTTGCGAGCTGCCATAAGCATTTGTACGGAGTAACTTGCCAGGGTGCAGGTTTAGTATCTCGCAACCAGGGTATCTACAAGATGCTTTTAAGGCCGTGACAAGGTGCTGCAAACCCCGTTTCTACCCGAAGCAATACCTACCCATAGGTAGCCTGTCCAATGCGCTTTTCAAGTCATTATTAGCTGCAAAACAGGGCTATTTCGGAGGGTATTGATGTGGATCAATGCTGCCTGTGTTTCCGAACATTCTGCCAATGAGGTTGCGACTCATTTCATCAAACACTCCGTCTTTCACCTATACTTATTAATGCGGTTTCAACCGCTATTTCTTCGCCAGATTATTCAAATAAGTCTGCAAATAAAAATCCAATAACCTCCCGATCCATTAGCGGTTCAGGCCGGTCGTTTACGTATGTAAATTGGTAAATAGATGGAGGTAGACACCATGAAACGTCATTATTTGTATTTTATTTTAGTACTTATGCTGTCTCTGGTAGCAGCTACGGCGATGGCCGAACAGTGCAAGCCTGTTCACGCACGGCTTGGAGACATAGCCTTTGACGATCCAGGATGCATTCTGGACGAAGTGACCTACTTTTGGTGCGCCGAAAGGCCCACATTGGGCACCCTCAAAGGCACATATCGTTTCTACTCGGCGCCAGAGGTGAATGGGTGGGACCTTGAAGTTCCAGAAGGTGCGATAGGCGCCAGTTGGTGGATCGGAGTCTCATACGCAATCAGCGTGTTCGAAACTAAGAAGGGAACGCTCTTCACGCAAGAGACCCAAGTCTGGCACTGGGGTGAGGAGGAAGGATGGGGCTCGCACTTTTCAATCACGGGAGGCACGGGTCACTACGACGGCGCCACGGGTTGGATCGCTTCTGCCGGCTCCTATGATTCGATGGCCCTTGTTGGGGAGATATGTACGCCGTAGCAATTCGGGCGCATGTGAGTTGAAAGAAACCGGGAAATTCTGGGATGGCGAGCCGGTCACCGATCCGTTTGATGTGGAGAAGCTGCCGTACAGGAAATTATAAACCTGGTTTCATAGAAACTATCAGAGCCGTCAATCACTGGCGGCTCTTTCACACTAGACGGGGGGTATTGATGTGGGTCAATCGCTGGGCAGTTTGCTGGTTCAGTAAAAACCGACCTGTTGATTAGTCTGTTCAGATTATAAACCAGCCTGTAAGCGCCAATGGTTCAGCTACGAAAAAGACCAGGAATATAAGAGTGGATAATTGCCATACTAATTTTATTGAATGAGAGTCTACCTTCAGAATGTTGATGATTTCTGATCTAGGTCATTTTGCAACTCTTGGATACATGTTAATTATTGGGTAGTGGGAGTGTCTTCACCATATTACCTCACACTTGGAAGAATCCGTCCGATTGAAGACGTTTCTAACTGAGCATCAACCACTTGCGTAACTATTTGTTTGGAGGGTTTAGGGAGATGAAAGGAAACTTCGCGGTAATTGGTATGCTTTTAAAGATACCAACATTGCTTATATTTTGTACATTATATTCCATATCAGCGAACGCCACCCCTGTGGTTTGGAATCTGAGCGGGGTCACATTCGATGATGGTGGTACAGCATCAGGCTCCTTCACTTACGATGTGGATACCGGTGCGTATAGCGCCATTAGCATTAACACCACTGCGGGTTCTGTCATCAATACCGCGATGAATTATGACGTTACTAACGCAGGGTGCCTCACCCTTGATGAGATTATTTGCTTCTTAAATGTCGCTGACGGGCCCGATTACACTGACGATTTAGGAGTAACGTTTGCGTGGGTTGGCACACCACTTACTAACGCGGGCGGGACTGTAGCCTTAACCGGCGCGAGAGAATACCACTGCGCAAACGCCAGTTGCTCCATAGTTGATCTTGATGCCCCACTGAGACTTTTGGCCACGGGTTCCATCACAACCGAAAGTATAGTGCCACCCGAAACCTTTTCTGTGGGCGGCACGGTTTCTGGCTTAACAGGCACTGGCCTGGCACTGCAAAACAATGGTGCTGACACTTTGGCAATTGCTGCTGACGGTTCGTTTACGTTTTTGACAGAACTGGCAGACAGCAGTGCATATCTGGTCACGGTATCGGCTCAGCCTTCCGGTCAATCCTGTAGTGTCACCGATGGCAGTGGCACGATTGCAACTGCAGATGTCACTAACGTTTCCGTGGCTTGTGAAGACGATGTTGTCGTGCCACCGCCAGCACCAATGGTGCCTGTTCCTGCAATGTCTGAATGGGCGCTGATACTGTTAACCATGCTTCTTTGCTTGATGGTATTTGCTAATAGAAAACGTTTGCTCTAACAGTTTGGAAATTCCATTAAACCCAAAAGGGTCACTGCGGTGGCCCTTTTTTATCGCCTAATCTTCCATTTAATTGCAGCTCAATGGTTCACTATCCAGAACGTCGTCTTGTGACCGCAGCCGAACTCGGCTATTCGTCATAATTGCTGGCGAGGTTCCGGTTCTTGCCAATAAGCGGTGATTCACCATGCGTGATTTCAAGGGCAACGAAGGACCGCAACCGGGCAAACAAAGAGTTAGATTGTGTGAATTAGTCGAAAACACTCGAAATTATGGAAACAGCGAGTTTTTCAACAGAATAGGCCAAATGCAGAGATCAAGGTCATTGTCATAATCAGTAAAATTGATTTCAGTTTCGTAAAGTGTGTACTGGTTAATCTGAAATCACGGTATGGGCATGCTCTGACTCGTT
>CBDTVJ010000564.1:0-2831 GCA_965363655.1 uncultured Halieaceae bacterium
ACTATCATCCCAATAATCCCCCAGGTAGGCACTGCCGAAACCGAAGAAACTGGTTTTGGCGGTTTTGTCACTATCCCACTGGGCATATTCGCCAAATCATTAGGCTCCAATTTCAAGTTTGTTCAACCTGTCGCTGGCGTCAACCCGACGCACTCGACGCCAAGTCATATCCTTCAAGGCCTTTTCACGGTATCATGATCGATATAAACAAAACATGCTGGACTGTTTTTTATTATTTATTTATAGTCCGGCAAAACGCAGCATCCCAGATGCTACTGCGGAGCCTGCGCACTAGCTGGCGATGACAATACGAATAAGGAGCGGCAGTATGGCACTGACCAACCAACTCAGTCGGGAGGACGTCATGTTCGTCGCCGGCGAAACAGACGCGATCTACCAGCATGTTGCCGGCCTCATCCTGTTGGACAATAGCGACAAGCCGCAATTCGACTTTGAGATGTTCCGCGAGCACTGCATCGAACGGGTGTCACTCATTCCTCATTTTCGCTGGAAGCTGCATTCGGTACCTATGGGGCTGGACCGGCCCTACTGGGTGGAAGATGAGAACTTTAATTTCGACCACCACATCAAACGAATAGCCCTACCCAAGCCCGGGGACCAAGCCGCGCTGTGTGAAGTGGCTTCCCACTTGTACAGCAAGCACCTGGATCGCAGGAGGCCGCTATGGGAAATGTGGCTCATCGAGGGCCTGGAGGGAGGCCGGTATGCCTACCTGCAGAAATTCCATCACTGCATGATGGACGGCGAAGGTGCGTTCAAAATGATTGAGGTCATCTGTGATTTCGAGCCAGAACCAAGCACCGCAAAAACCGTCGACAAATCCATCAGTGAGGCGAAGGCCGGCAAGGTTCCCAGCTACGAGGAGATTTCCAGCAATGCCTGGCGTCATCTCACCCGGATGCCCGGGGATGCGGCCAGGAGTGTTTACGACCTTCTCCGCCCGCGCATACTCGAACAATTCGTGCGGCCCAGGAAGCCAAAAGAGTATCAACCTGAAGTGCCGACTGCCTCGTTCAATGGCGCTATTGGCAGCGACCGGGCGATGGTTGTCGCAGCACTTCCACTGGCTGACCTGAAGACTATCAAGAATCACTTCGGCGTCTCCCTGAACGACGTCGTGCTGGCCATCGTCAGTGGTGCGATGAGGGATTACTTGCTGGAGAGAGGCGAACTCCCCTCAGGAGCCCTACGCACCAATATCCCGGTATCACTGCGCACCGAAAGCGATGCACAGTTGAGCAACAAGGTCACCAATACCACAGTCACGCTGGCCACAGACATCGATGACCCTGCCCGGCGCCTGAAAGCTATACACCAGGAATCAGAACTAGCGAAGCAAAAAGCCCACAGCGGCGCCACCGGTATCTTGGAAATCTTCCAGATGATGCCACCGGTCCTGGTCAGCGCGTTGATGGGCTCGCTGCAGGAAGAACAAGCGCCGCAAATGTTGGGAGCGAACCTGATCGTCTCCAATGTGCGCGGCAGTCCTGTGCCGATGTACATCGCCGGTACCCGCATGGATAAATTGTACCCCATGTCGATTCTGACCGCGGGTATGGGCATTAACTTCACCTGCATCAGCTATGTGGACTACATGGACTTCGGAATCATCGTAGACCCAGACCTGGTGCCAGACTCTGAAACCATCGCCACCCAACTCATCCACGCAGCACAGACGTATCTCGCACTGTGCAAACCCAGTCCCAGGAAGGCAAAAACTACGGCGAAGCCCGGGACGAGAACAAAAGCCCGAAGCAAGGCTCCCAAGGCTAAGGCGAGGCCTAAGGCGAGGCCAAAGTCTGCTGCCAAAGTGGCGACACAGCCAAAATCGAAGTTAGGTGCGAAGTCTCGCAAGAGAGCAACCACTCAGGATACAACATCCTGAAAGTAGATAAGCTGGACGGAAAGTAAATTCTTGTCACAGGTGTAGGGAGTACATCGGCGTCGGGTGTAACTGGAGTTTCTTTCCTGATGATGGAGGGTACTTCCCCAGATCGGCCACTACTAATGCACATCAAATCAAAGGCTTTTAGCACCACAAGAGGCGTTGTTTGGACCAGATAGATTTATCTATATTGATGATCGGCATCGATATCAAATAATGGATGTATATATGCTCAGCGCACCACGTTTCGAAGGGACAATTCAACTGAAAGATGACCGCCAGGGTGACAGTGAAATCGGCAGAGGCAAAGACGCCGCAGGGATCAGAACATCTCTAGCCTACAGCAGGCCGGCTGAAATGCCCCCAATTCGAGAGGAATACTATGAGCCTTAAATTTACGTTTCTTCAAGATATCGAAGAGGTCTATGGACTTTTGACCAGTCCCGACTTTCTGGTAGATCGCAACGTGGCACTAGGAGACATCGGCAGCGAGTGTGAGATAGAGGAAGCAAGTTCCGACCTACTGATTACGATGAAGCGCACCAGGCAATTGGACTTGCCAGCTTTTTTGGCCAATGTGCTTGGTGGAAATCCTGTTTTCCATATTGAAGAGCAGTGGCAGTCCCTGGAAGACGGCTACGCGGGAAGTTCAACGACAACGGTTGGGAGCCAGTCAGGCACAGTTCGCGCTGAATTTATCTTGTCCCCCACCAGGAAAGGCTGTGAATATAAAATCAGTCATAGCGCTAAAATCAAGATACCGGTCGTAGGCCGTAAAGTAGAGAAGTACATCACCAAGACAGCCGCCGAGGATGTTAAAAAAGAGATGGATTACCTCAAGTCTGCACTGGACTCCTAGCCAGTTGCTGGCGAGATGCTCAATTGTGCATGGCGAATTCGTAATTCATCAGAATAGCCTCAGTCG
>CBDTVJ010000565.1:0-2811 GCA_965363655.1 uncultured Halieaceae bacterium
TCTCAGCAAAAGGTTATCGAGGTTCATGGCTTATCAATTGTACAGATTAAGCGTGAATTGGGCGCTAATGTCGCCTGACAAGGGCGGGAAGTACGCTCCCTTCGTTCGCCGGACGTGCTTAAAGCGCGCCCACTGCCGCAAGCACTGAGAATTATGGTGGTGTATTTACAGTATGAATAATGAGCAACCGGAAAATCCACTTCACGGTGTAACGCTTGAGAAGGTTGTGACGAGATTGGTGGACCACTATGGCTGGGATGGATTGGCTCAGAGAGTCGACATCAATTGCTTTAAGAGCGATCCATCTATCAAGTCATCACTCAAGTTTCTACGTAGAACCGAGTGGGCTAGAAAAAAAGTTGAGAGTTTATATATCTCAACATTCCAAAAAAAATCCCCCTGGGGTAATTTTAAATAGGCTGCAACGAGTTGTTAATATCGATATTGTAGAAGCTAATACGGATCTAGCGCATACAAGGCAAGGCAGCATCGCCACTTAGTGGCTGGACTCGCTTCGCCCGCCGCTGCTTGCGGCGTTATGTGCCTTACTCCCGAGGCTAGCTAAAACGTTGTGGAATCTTTATCAGAACAAGTTGTTAATTGCCCATACTGTGGAGAGGCTATTGAGGTGCTCATAGATCACCAGGAAGCAGGGCACCAGTACATTGAAGATTGTCAGGTATGCTGCAAGCCGATCATATTCAATGTGGAGGTAGATTCAGTGGGCAATCTGTCTGTGTCAGTGCGCGATGAAAATGAAGCGTACTAGTCAACCACATAACAAGTGCATGTTGCATCAGCCACTTCCTGGCTTGACCGGATTTTCCGCTCGCTACAAAATCGCCGCTTGGTCATTTTTTTTACGCTCCGGCGCGGAGCGTTATGGGTGAACATGTGTAGCAGGAGTCAAGGGAGTTCAGCGGAGTCTGAATTGAGTCTCAAATAGAGAAAATTGGAGCAGTCACATGGCGATACTAAGGTTTTTTTTACTCCTGGCTACAGTTGTTATTTTTTCAATTACAATATTCGCCGTTAGTACAATAGGCATAAATTGGCCTGAAGTATTCTTTGGCGACTTGCTCAATGCTGACTGGCGCTCTCAGTTCAACACGGATTTCTTGATACACTTGTGCTTACTGGCAACATGGATTTGTTGGAGAGAAGGTTTTACCTCGAAAGGATACTTGTTTGGATTTCTAAGTATTGTCATGGGTGGGATGTTTGGATTTCCCTATCTACTTATAGCCACCTATAAAGCCAAGGGAGATCCAAAAAATATCATGTTGGGTGAGCACGCGACGAAGTAAGCTCAGCCTGCAATGTTCATCCCTCACAGGTGTATGGGCGGCCAAACCACTCGGTACGCTCTAGTGTTGGCCGCTGATGCGAGGCGTTATGTGTCGATCACTTCGCTTGTGCTACGTTACGAATGGACTGCTGACCTGGAAGCAGTTTCTATGGAGAAAGACTAGATGAAATGGAGTGGTTTGGTTTGTGTCTTTGCTGGGATTTTCCTTGTCGCCTGCAATGGTGACCTCGAAACATCGAGTACCGGCGAAGCAGCGCCTGTACTTGGCTTGCGAGCACCGACCGCCCTGAATATCCTGGTAATTGGCGGTACAAATGGAGTTGGACTTGAAACGGTAAAGCTGGCGTTAGAGCGTGGGCACACGGTAACAGCTATGGCTCGCCGACCCGAGCGCATGACACTTACCCATGAACGTCTTAACACCATCAAGGGTAACATTTTGGACCCTACGTCATTAGGCCTCGCCACAGCAGGCAAGGACGCTGTTGTTATAGCTATTGGGATCGGCCCTACCCGCAAACCCGTCTCAGTGTTCTCCGAAGGTACGGCCAATGTACTGGCAGTAATGCAGAAGCATGGTGTAAGGAGGCTCACGGCTGTGACCGGTATTGGAGCTGGTGATAGTCGCGGGCACGGAGGGTTCTTCTACGACAACATTGTACAGCCCTTTTTTCTCCATACCATCTACGAGGATAAAGACCGTGCTGAGGCGCTTATAATTGCCAGTTCGTCGGAATGGACTATCGTGCGCCCTGGATTTCTGAATGACGACATCAGTAAGGCAAGCTATCGCATTATCAGTGATATGCGAGGTATCACCTCAGGAGATATCTCGCGCGCAGACACTTCCCACTTTATTATCTCAGGCTTGGAAAAAAACAGTTATATTGGCGCCACAGTACTATTAACCAACTGAGTAACTTGGAATATCAGGGTTGCTTCATTACATCGGGTTTTAGAATAGTATACAGTCAAGACTTTCCAGCCATCATCACATAACAAGACGATCAAGCGCGACAGCCCACTGCCTGGTCTGCCAAGCATATTGCGGCTAGTGAGGCTGCTCGTGGAACTGTTACGGACTTTAGGGAGAGCGTACAAACGGCTGCACTTGCCGCAGGCGCCAGGCTGCATTGAAATATCAGCCCAACAAATGGAGAGCCAAACTATGAACACCATTCGAATCTTTATGACAGCGCTGTTTGTAATACTGGCTATGGGCTGTGGAGAGTCAAAAAATAGAGATATTACTGATACCAGTGAAGTTGCAGATACCATCTATGTAGGTGGCGAGATTGTCACTATCGACGATAAGCAAACCGTTGCTGAAGCACTGGCCATTAAAGGTGGCACTATTCTGGCGGTGGGTTCACGTGCCGCGATTGAAAAGGCCCACAGCGGTAAGGACACGGCAGTCATCGATCTTGAAGGTAAAACCCTGTTGCCAGGTTTTCTCGACGCCCATAGCCACTATTACAGCTCGCTTACCGTTGCCAATCAGG
>CBDTVJ010000566.1:0-2811 GCA_965363655.1 uncultured Halieaceae bacterium
AATTACTGCCCAGGTTCATCGCAGAAGTCTGAATAGTGAAATACTCTACTGTACTGTGGAGGCTATCAAAAGACACTTGCACGGATTTAGTATTTGTAGTGATATCGTAGCTGTGCAATAAGCAAATTATCCTCTGTTAGTTTATATACAATCCTATGCTCATCATTAATTCGGCGAGACCAGTAACCTGACAGCCCATGCTTCAAAGGTTCAGGTTTTCCTATGCCATCAAAAGGGTTTCGTTGTATATTTTTAATTAATGCATTTATCCGTTTGACCATGGCCTTATCTGTTTTCTGCCAGTAAAGGTAATCGGTCCAAGCCTTAGATGAAAATATCAACTTCATTCAATCAATTCTCGCTCCACTCCTTTACCAGACTCGAGTTCAGCAATAGATTCAAGCAAATGCCGCGCATTATTGTTGCTTGCTGATGCAATTATTCAATAATGTCCCTGAGGGTGATCCACTTGGTTTCTGGGCTAACCATGGCCTTGATCAGAGGGCTTCATGCAGGCCAACGACTCGTTGAAGGAGATGAATGAGGCGCTGGAGACGGGCGACATGAAAATACGTCCAATCTTTCCGGTAGACGTTGTGCTCTACTTCCAAAAATGTGATGCTTTTTCTACCCGGCTGGAGTTAAATCACCGATATCGTTTGTGTTATTATTTTGACCAATAAATGACCCGAAGGCCATAATGACCAATAGAATATTACTTCTCGCCTGCTTCCTTTCGGGCGCAGCCAGCCTGTTTTATGAAATCCTCTGGACTCGCGCATTTGCACTGATCCTGGGTTCGACGATGCAGGCCGCATCGCTGATATTTGCAGCCTTTCTCACCGGCCTCGCGCTCGGTGCCTGGCTGTTTGGCAGCTTGTCCGCCCGGCTACAACATCCCCTGCGAGCCTATGTATTACTGGAGTTGGGCATAGCCGTCGTCGCCGTTGCCACCGGCCTTATCTTGCATTATCAAGCCGACATGATCGGCGCAATGCTGGGTGGTGGGACGACAAAATATATTTTGGCATTTCTGCTCGCCGTAGCGATGATATTACCGCCAACTTTGCTGATGGGAGGAACACTACCCATCGTTCTAACGATTGCCCAACGAAATGATAGCCGCCTTTCCATCGTCGGCCAGTTCTACGGTTGGAACATTTTTGGTGCCGCTCTGGGCACGCTTGTTTGTGGTTTTATAAGTATCCGCTTATGGGGAATTACCCAGTCTTACTATATTGCCATGGCCCTGAATCTTACCGTGGCCGCCATGTGTGTAGTGCTGTTGCGTAAGCCACAGCCGAAGGCTGTTACTCATGACAGCGACACAAACACGACATCCCGGGGTGACGAGCTGTCGGGCGCTGAAAATTATCTTTTACTGATCGCAGGTATGAGTGGCGTAGTGATACTTTCGCTTGAGGTTATCTGGGCGCGCTTTGCCGGATTTTTCCTCGGCAATCGCACCTATGCATTCACTCTACTGATGTTCACCGTCCTGACTCTGCTGGCGGCAGGATCCTGGCTTTCAGCAAAGCTGTATCGCTTAATGGCGGCGAAATCCTCGCAAGACCCGTACCGTCTTTTCGCCAATTTGCTGGCCCTGTCAGCTGTTGCCGTTGTGCTATCGGCAGTCGGTGGTTGGTGGCTCATCGCAAACCAGTCGGCTGTGGAAGCAAAGCTGCCAAATCTTCAAGAATGGATACTATTCTACCGGTTTGTAGAAGCCTTTACCCTGCTGGCACTGCCTTTGATTTTTCTGGGTGCCTTGTTTCCGTTGGCCATCGCACTTTCCAGGCGTTGCGCTGAAAATATTGGCCAAACCACTGCTCGTTACTATGTGATTAACGCCGTAGGTATTGTGATCGGTTCGCTGGGCACCGGTTTTATGGGTGTCAGCTTTTTGGGTTCCTTTGGAATGTTCAAACTGCTGATAGTTGTTTTGGCAGTTCTTACTTTTTATAGCCTCTACCGTGGAGGGAGACCTCTACCGATTTTCGCTGGCCCTGTTGCAGCAGCAACATTGGTGGCACTGCTGTTTATGCCCGATACCTACCCAACCGGTCTTAAACCGGGTGAGGAGATACTGAAGGAAGTAGAAGACGAATACGGCGTTTTTCGTGCCACCAGGCTGAAAAACCAAAACTTGCGTGTTAGCAATAATCAGTCTGAACTGATTTATCACCTCGGTGCTTTTTCCACCGATTATGTACAGCAAATGCAAGGGCATCTGGGTATGCACTTTAACCCTTCAGCCAAAAACGCATTGGTTATTGGCAGTGGCTATGGAATCACAGCGGGCACTCTGGGTCTTTACGATACGATTGATTATATCGACGCGGTCGAAATTCTGCCATCAATGGTCAGCTCGGCTGACATGTTCACGCCCAATAACTTCAACTATCACGAAAACCCGAAAATCGACATAATGATTGATGACGGCCGCCATTTTCTGATGCGGCAAGACCGGCAATATGACATCATCTCGCTAAATGTTTCCGACCCACACTTACCGGGTGGCTCCACGCTATTCCACACTGAATTTTATTCATTGGCGAAGCAACACCTTAAACCCGGCGGAGTGGTGATACAACACGCCTTCGGCAGTGAGTGGGCCATCATCGCCAGTACCCTGGCAGCCTCATTCCCCTACACCAAGTTTAGCAAAGCCTATTCCAATGGTTTTAATGTGGTGGCGTCCATGCAGCCCCTGGATGAGCGTGCATTAGAACCAATGCGCTTGCCAAATGCGGCCATGCGTCAACTGCAACAGACCGCTCGCGGACGTGCTATTTCCCAGCCTGTCTTTGG
>CBDTVJ010000567.1:0-2792 GCA_965363655.1 uncultured Halieaceae bacterium
GTAGCTTTCCAGCCCGGACTGACCCTGCGCAAGGCAATTGCTCTAGCTGGCGGGTTTACCGAGCGGGCCAACAAGAAGGAAATGCTGGTTATCAGCGACGGCGACCCCGAATTCAAGGAGCGGAAAGTTGGCCTGGATTATCGTGTACAACCGGGCGATATCATCACGGTAAGGGATACTTTTTTCTAAATGAACCAGTTACCGTTACAACCGCGTTTGCCGCCACAACCTTTCCTCCAGGGCGGGGGCGAACACCTCGATATTGGACGCCTGTTAAACTCCCTGCGCGTGCACAAATGGGGCATTCTCAGCTTTGCCCTGGCCGTCACCTTATTTACCGGGCTGGTGGTATTCTCCATGCAGCCCATTTACGAGGCCCGTGGCTCCATCGAGTTGCAGAGCCAGGAGGCCAATGTGGTCTCTGTTGAAGAGGTGTACTCCCTTTCCGCGGGGCACTTCAGCTACACCTCTACGCAATACGAGATAATGAAAAGCAGGGGACTGGCAGAGCGGGTGGTGCGCAAATTACGACTCTACCAACACCCGTATTTTCTGCCCAACGAGGAAGATAAAACAGAGCCCTGGTACAAAAGCTATCTACCAACCTGGCTGCCGGACTGGAGTTGGTTGCCAGGTGGAGAGAAGGAACCCCAGGTAGAGCTTACCGATCAGGAAAAAGAAGAGGCACTCATCCAGCTCATAACAGGCTCAGTGGCCGCTGGCCTCACCGTTACTCCTGTCCAGTTCAGCTATATCGTTTACCTCAGCTATCGCTCGCCCCATCGCGAATTAGCCGCGCAGATCGTGAATGCGCTGGCTGAAGAGTTTATCAGCAGTAATCTTGAGAGCCGCACCCAGGGCACGCTGCAGGCAACCGACTGGCTGGATGTGCGGCTGGTAGAACTGGCGGAAAAACTGCGCCTTTCTGAGCAGGCCCTGCAGGACTACCGGGACAGGGAAGGCCTGGTGAGCATGGAGGGCGTTACCGCCCTTGGCGGTAATGAGCTTGCAGGCCTGGCGCAGCGCCTGAATGAAGCGAGCAAAGCGCGTATTGAAGCAAAAAATATTATGGATGATTTGCAGGGCCTGGCTAACCCTACTACGGAGCAATTGCTGAACACCCCTGCAATAATGGGCCATCAATCGGTCAAGGATTTAAAGCGAGCGCAATCTGCCGCAGAAAGAAAAATAATCGAGCTGTCTAACCGCTATGGCCCCAGGCATCCGCAAATGATTGCCGCTCAAACCGACCGGGCCACGGCAAAACAGCAACTGCGCAAGGAAGTTAGCGAGGTGGTCTCGGGCATTAGCCGCGAGTATCAACTGGCGGTGAGCAGTGAACGGCAGTTAAAAGCGGAATGGGAGGCACGAAAGTCGGAGGTTCAGGAATTTAACCGCAAAGAGTTTGAGCTGCAGGAGTTGCAACGGGACGTGGACACCAACCTGCAGCTGTATGACATCTTTTTCACCCGCATCAAGAGTGTCGGTGAAACGGGTGCTTTCGAAAGACCCCATGCCCGTATAGTCGACAAGGCGCTCGTGCCCGGCTCTCCAGTGGAACCGAAAAAAGGCTTGAGCATTACCATTGCCCTGATACTGGGCTCTATATTGGGTTGCGCGATAGCAATAGTGCTGGACATTCTGGACAACACCATCAAGTCGCCTGATGATGTGCAGAGCAAGCTGGGTGTGCCCTTACTTGGCAGCATACCCAAGGTAAAGACGGACAAAAACGGCGACTTTGAGCAGTTCTGGCAACAGCGTCAGGGCCAGTACGCCGAGGCCCTGCGCACCATCCGCACGGGCGTGGTGCTCAGCGGCCTGGATGACCCGGCCAAGGTTATCGTGGTGACCTCCACCCTACCCGGTGAAGGCAAATCAACCCTGTCGCTCAACCTCGGTTCAGCCCTGGGGCAGATGGAGAACGTGCTGGTGATCGGCGCCGACCTGCGCCGCCCCAGCCTGGCACAACGATGTAACCTTACCCCCAACCATCAGGGGCTCTCCCATCTTGTCTCGGGTACCGCGGAGATGAAGGATTGCCTGCGCTACCTGGAAGAACAGAATATGTATGTTATGCCGGCGGGTGTCATTCCGACCAATCCCTTGGAGATGATCAGCTCCAGCAAATTCTTAGAGGCCCTGGAAGACCTCAAAGGAAAATTCGACCGCATCGTTATCGACTCGGCACCGCTGCAGATTGTTAGCGATGCCATGGTGCTGGGCTCCTACGCCGACTCCGTGATCTACGTGGTGAAGGCAGACTCCACCTCGGCTTTCCAGGCCAAAAAAGGTATCGCCAGTATGCTGGCTTCTAACCAACCACTCACTGGCGTTGTGCTGAACCAGTTCGATGCCAAAAAAGCCAGCCAGTACTACTACGGCGGCAAGTACCATAATTACACTGATTACTACCCGAGCCATGAGCCTGCCAAGGCATAAGCGATGATAGACTTGCACTGTCACCTGCTCCCGGGCATTGATGATGGCCCCAACACCATGGGGGAGGCGGTGGAACTGTGCAAAATAGCGGTGGATGATGGCATTGCGCTGTCTATTGTCACTCCCCACATCCATCCCGGCCGCTGGCAAAATAGCCGCAAAAGCATAGAGCGAGAGTGCGCCAAGCTGCAGCAGGTGCTGATTGAAAAAGACATCCCCCTGCACCTGGGCTTTGCCGGCGAAGTGCGGCTCACCGACTGCATCATGGAGCAGGTAGCCAACAACGAAATCCCCTACTACGGCCAGGTAGACGGCTACCACATCATGCTGCTGGAGTTTCCCCACGGGCA
>CBDTVJ010000568.1:0-2785 GCA_965363655.1 uncultured Halieaceae bacterium
GAGCCTATATGCCGGGCCTCAGCGACTATGTCATTGCGGTTAAAAACAACGGCCGCGCCTTCCTCGCCGGGCCACCACTGCTCAAGGCAGCCACCGGGGAAATCGCCACTGAGGAAGAACTGGGCGGCGCAGAAATGCACGCCAGTGTTTCCGGACTGGCAGAGTACCTGGCGGAAAACGACGGGCAGGCGGTGCAGATGTGCCGCGAGCTTATGCATCGCCTGCAGTGGAACAAGAGCTGCGTCACGCCCACGCGTCGCAGCTACAGTGAGCCGCTCTACGACGCGGATGAACTGGCGGGCGTAATCCCCTGCGATTACCGCACCCCTTATGACATGCGTGAACTGGTGGCACGGATTGTCGATGGCTCCGATTTCATGGACTTCAAACCGCGCTACGGTGCCGCTACTGTGTGCCTACAGGCTGACATCTTCGGCATGCCCTGCGGCATTCTCGGTAACAATGGCCCCATCGACCCCGACGGCGCAACCAAGGCTACCCAGTTCCTGCAACTGTGCGACCAGTCCGGCATACCGATGCTCTTCCTGCAAAATACCACCGGGTATATCGTCGGCACCAAGTCCGAACGCGCGGGGATGATCAAACACGGTTCGAAAATGATCCAGGCCGTACGCAACCTTGAAGTACCGCGTATCACCATGATGACCGGCGCCAGTTTCGGCGCCGGCAACTACGGCATGTGCGGACGGCACTTCGATCCCGACTTCCTGTACTCCTTCCCCAATGGCCGCACCGGCGTGATGGGCGGCGAGCAGGCGGCCAAGACCATGTCCATGGTTGCCCGTGGCAAGGCGGCGGCCGCCGGCCAGGAAGTCGATGAAGAGATACTGTCCAAGCAGGAAGCCTACCTGGCGAATATGTTCGACAGCCAGTCCAGTGCTTTTTACACCTCCGGCCACTTGCTGGACGACGGCATGGTGGACCCAAGGGATACTCGCAACACCCTGGGCTTTCTGCTGGAAACCGTGCACGAAACCAAACACAGGACAGTGCGGCCGAACAGCTTCGGCATCGCGCGCATGTAACAGGATTATTTGGAGAAACTACCATGACAGCACTTCCAGCAACTAAAGACCTGATCCTGGATCACCAGGGCAGCGTGTTGACCATCTGGTTCAATCGCCCCGCAGCAAAGAACTCCCTGTCCACCGAGATGGTGGATGAAATTCACGCGGTACTGGATGCCGCCCGGGAAGACCGTTCCCTGCGCACACTGATACTGCGCGGCAAGGGCGGCATTTTCTGCGCCGGTGGCGATATCAAAGGCTTCAAGTCCGGCCTGCAGGGCGGCGAGCCCACCGAGGAAGACGTGGCCGCCGGTAACCGCAGTTTCGGCGACCTGATGATCAAGCTGAACGAGCAGCCACAGGTGGTCATCATACTGGTGGAAGGGGCTGCCATTGGCGGCGGACTGGGCTTGGCCTGTGTGGCCGATGTCACTATCGTTACCCGCGATGCGAAATTCCGTTTATCCGAAACCAGCCTGGGCATACCCCCCGCGCAGATTGCACCCTTTGTCACTGAGCGCGTGGGCCTGACCCAGGCCCGGCGCCTGATGCTCACCGGCGCCCGCTTCAAGGGCGAGGAAGCCGTGCAGTATGGCATTGGCCATATCCTGGCCGAGGACGCCGCCGACATGGAAGCCAAGTGCGCGGAGGTGCTGGAGCAGATCGCACTGTGCGCCCCGGGTGCCAACGCGGTGACCAAGAGCATCGTATTCGAAGCCACCCGCAGACCCCGCCCCGAGGCACTGGATTTTGCTTCCCGCGGGTTTGCCTCCTGCATGCTCAGCGACGAGGGCCGCGAGGGTGTCGCCGCCTTTGTGGAAAAGCGCGAACCCAAGTGGGCCACCGAATAAGTCCTGGAGAAAACAATGACAAGATTTACCAGCATTCTGGTGGCCAATCGCGGGGAAATTGCCTGTCGGGTCATCCGCACCGCCAAGGCGCAAGGCTACCGCACAGTGGCGGTCTACTCCGAAGCGGATGCCATGGCACCGCACGTACAGATGGCGGACGAAGCCGTGTGCATCGGGCCCAGCCCGGTGAACGAGTCCTACCTGGTGCAGGACAATATTCTCCAAGCCGCGCAGTCCAGCGGTGCGGAGGCTATCCATCCGGGTTACGGCTTTCTCAGTGAGAACGCCGCTTTCGCCAGGGCCTGCGAAGACGCCGGACTGACCTTCATAGGCCCCAGCCCCGACGCCATTCACCTGATGGGCAACAAGGCAGAGGCCAAGCGTCGCATGATCGACGCTGACGTCCCCTGTGTGCCCGGTTACGAAGGCGAGGACCAAAGCGACAACAACCTGATTGCCGAGGGCGCGAAAATTGATCTGCCGCTGATGGTCAAGGCGGCCGCCGGCGGCGGTGGCCGCGGTATGCGTTTGGTACAAGAGGCAAGCGAACTGGCCAACGCCATCAAACTGGCAAGGGCGGAAGCAGAATCCGCTTTTGGTAGCGGCGAGCTCATCCTGGAAAAAGCCATCAGTCGCCCCCGCCACGTGGAGGTGCAGGTTTTTGCCGACACCCAGGGCAACACTATTCACCTGGGCGAACGGGACTGTTCAGTACAACGCCGCCACCAGAAGGTCGTGGAAGAGGCGCCCTGCCCCGTCATGACCGAAGAACTGCGCGCAGCAATGGGCGCTGCAGCGGTGGCCGCCGCCCAGAACATCAACTATCGTGGTGCGGGCACCGTGGAATTCCTGCTGGATGAAAGCGGCAAATTCTATTTTCTGGAAATGAATACCCGCTTGCAGGTT
>CBDTVJ010000569.1:0-2777 GCA_965363655.1 uncultured Halieaceae bacterium
GGCCACCCGAATGCTGTTGCGTCACCGATATCGGTCTTCAGGCCGGTAACGCGCATGATCAATGCCGGTATCATCGGCATGAGGAAGACGAGATGCGCAGCGATGATCACGCAAATCGCGTTGATGCCCTTACGATCATCAGTACCACCAAAGGCCCGTAACTCACGCATGCGGCCGAAGAAAGTGCTGGTATTGGACGGCGTTTCGGTCCCCACCGCTCTCGCCTGTTCCCGGCGGATAGCAACGGCAATAAACACAGTGATAAATGCCATTACCGGTGCCATCAATAACGGCACATCGAGGGGGTATTGAGCTTGTCCTTCAAAAATGTGGAAGCCCGGCAATGCGCGAGTATAGGAATAGGTCCCGATCAGGAGGAAGGGAATCTCCAAAATCAGTTCTTCCAATGCACCAAGAACAAGCGCGCCCACAAATATCTGTTTCAGTGAGAAATTTCGCTGTACCATCCACACGGCTGTGGCAAAGTTCACCAGCACAAACCAGGGGCCATAGATGGTGGGCATGATGTATGGCCAGCCGCCGCCCATGCCCAGCACAGGGATCCATTCTGGCATCAACCAGAATTGCTCAGGATTGAAACGGTAGTACAGCACCCAGTCCCATACCGCCTCCATCCACGACATCGATGTCGCACCAAGAAACATCCAGGTGACAGTGCTGACATGCCCCGCTTCCTTGTCTCTGCGGTAAAGCCAGACAATCGCCGCCACAAAAATAGCGATCATCACAAAGTTCATTAATCTCCATGGGTCCATGGTTCTCTCCAGCATTGTCTAAAATTAAAACGGGCACTGTCATTGTGCCCTTGATCCCGAACATTATAGGCCGAAGTTGCGCGCTGGATTTCCGTATTCGATAAACTCCTAAGCCACTGACACAAAAGTATTTTTCTAGTTCTCCCGCAGTGTTACAGTGTAAATTTCGGATAATGGCACCAACAACATAATGGAATCTAACTCCCCTCCCCCGTTACGCAAGCAACCGCGGCAGAGCCGCTCAAAGGTCCTGGTCGAATCGCTGATTGAAACCTGTACAAAAATCCTGCTTGAGCAGGGCCCGGATCAAGTTACGGTGGCCACAGTGGCCGAGGAATCCGGCATTGCACCGGCGTCAATTTACGACTACTTCCCTACCATTGAAGCGCTGATTGCACAGACACTAAATCAGAAGCTTGAGGACCAACTGCACAGAATGCGTCAAAGCACCATCGGCCTGGATAAGAGTACCCCGCTGGAAGAAATCATCAGAATTATAGTTACTGAGTCTCTCACCGGCAGGAACGAACTCTATACACTCTCTCCCGAGCTCTATCTCAAATACGTCGACCACTATGAATACAACACCAACGAAGACCGGAGAAACGACCAGGCAATTAGGATAATTCGGGAAATATTGAAGTACTTCGAAGATCAGGTTAAGACCTCAGATCTGGACTACGCGATCTTTCTTTTCGTTCGCACCCTACAGCTGACCTCCCGCTCGGTATTGCTTGAGAAAAGGAAACGTATTACTTCTCCCCAGACCGTAGACCTGCTTACAAGTATGTCTGTACCGCTTTTTATATAGTATACTTTTATTATTTGGCATGAACGACTGGCGAAAATATTACTATGGGTGAAAGCAATTCTCTCTTAATGCCAGAACCTGTCCGTGTCGCTCACATGGGCACAGGGCATACAGGTACTGAGGCCCTTTCCGGCATTATTGCCGATCCTGCGCTTGAATTGGTCGGCTGGTACGTATCGACACCCGCCAAAGTAGGAACGGACGCAGGTACCTACTGCGGCGGCGCAGCAATAGGAATACAGGCAAGCAATGTACTTGCCTCACTTATCGACCTGCAGCCCGATTGCGTATTTTACGCATCGAGCATAATCGGGCGAGAGAGCGACGCCATTGCCGAGGTCGTACAATTTCTCGAAGCGGGGATCGACGTGGTGAGTTTCGCCTTCCTGCAAATGGTCTACCCGCCCGCGGCCCCCACTGACATGCGTGAAGCAATATCTGCAGCTTGCCGCAAAGGCAACAGCACGTTCTTCGCCTCGGGCAGCGAACCCGGTGTATTTACCACAACCCTGCCGGCCACGCTGCTATCTGCGGCGGGGCGAGTATCGCGTTATCGGGAATTGCAGGTAATTCCCGATATTATCGCTGCCTACCCCGTGGCATCGGTTATCAGGGAATCCATGGGCTTTGGCCAGGCTATGGGCACACTGCCCGGTCGCTTTTCGGACGGAACCATTTCCACCTGGTGGGAACCAAACCTCCACATGGTCGCGAACAAGCTCGGCCTTGAGATAGATGATGTGCGCTTTGACATCGACTTTCATCCGTTGGCACAGGAGATAGACACAGAGCTGGGTGTATTCGCGGCCGGATCAATAGGCGCATATTGGTGGAAGCTCACTGGCATCGTAAACGGGCGACCGTTTTTGTCCGTGGAATACGTGTGCCAGCTCACCCGGGAGGTGGAGGTTCCAGATGACTGGCCCCGCGGAGCACCTGATACCGGTGAATGTGCCGTCGTCTACAGTATCGAGGGTGACCCGGCGCTCAAGGTTCAGGTCTATATGTCGAATTCTGCCGAAGGTAAAAACCCCTCCGTTTCGATCACTGCCATGCACGTGGTTAATGCTATTCCCCATGTCGTGGCGGCGCCTGCTGGACTCTGTAATGCCCTGGACTTACCCCACTACACTACGCGAACCGTGGATTAAAGGCGCGGGAGCGACGGTTGGTGCCTTGCGCGCCCAGGC
>CBDTVJ010000570.1:0-2773 GCA_965363655.1 uncultured Halieaceae bacterium
CCCAGCTCAGGAGTTGAGGCCGTCTGGAATCACAACCTGCGCTTCCGTGGACTTCGTGTCAAGCGTGCGGAAGGTTCTGCTGCGGTCACTCGCGGCGGACGCTACACCCCGGTGATATCGCGCCAGGACTGGGGCTTTGCCTATGCTGTGCCGCATCCCACGCCTTTTACACAGCGCTACCCGAATGTGTTGCTGGCGGTGAAGTCGAAGGTGATTGAGCCTTCCCTGTTGTCGGGTGACGGCACGCTGGTATTTGAGACGATCAACCAGACGGATGATCCGCGCAAGGCCTGGCTTTACCCACGTGCCTTACGTCGCGTACTGCGCTCGCCTTTTTTCGGTTATGAGATTCCCGCTGGCAATACGGATGGTTTGCGCACCGTCGATGATTTTGGCCTGTACAATGGCTCGCCAGATCGCTACGACTGGAACTTGCTGGGCAAGCAGGAGCTGTATATACCCTATAACGCTTATGGGCTGCACGGCCCGCAGGTGGGTTACGAGGATATCGTGCGTACCGGCCATATCAACCCGGAGCACGCGCGGTATGAACTGCACCGGGTATGGGTAGTAGAGGGGCGCTTGAAAGAAGGGGCGCGCCATATCTATGGCCGTCGTGTGTTTTACCTGGATGAAGACAGCTGGCAAATAGCGGTGGCGGATAGTTACAACATGGATGGCGAGCTATGGCGCGTCAATGAAGCGCATGCCATCAATTACTATACGGTGCCGGTGTTGTGGACCACGCTGGAGGTGTATCACGATCTGCTGTCTGGCCGTGTGCTGGTAAACGGACTGGACAACCGGCATGGGCCCTATGTGTTTCGAGAACGGGCTGATCCGCGGGAATTCAGTCCCAGCGCGCTGATTTATTACTTGCGTTGATACTACTAAAAGGGGTCAGAGCCCTTTATTAGACTAAAGCAGAAAAAAGGGCTCTGACCCCTTTAAGACGGAATCCTCCTTCAATCGTAATACAGGTCCTCAAGTACTATGCGTTGGTTAAAAGAACCCCTGATCCAATTCCTGTTAATCGGTGCCTGTATCTATGGCGCCTACGGGCTGTTTGCCCCCCCTGAAGAAGGGGACCTGGACGCCACCGTGCTGGTCGATACCAATCGTATCAACGGCTTTGCCGCCCAGTGGCAGTCACGCTGGAACCGACCCCCAACGCGCGAGGAACTTGACGGTCTGATCAATAACTATGTGCGCGAGGAAATTCTTTTCCGCCAGGCAGTTGCCATGGGGCTGGCAGAGGGCGATGCGGTATTCCGCCGGCGCATGGCGCAGCGCCTGGAGTTCCTGACCAGCGACCTGGCCAGGCTTGTGGAGCCGGATGAGGCCGAGCTGGAACGCTATTTACAGGACAACATCGAACAGTTCAGCGCGTCCGACCAGATCAGCTTTGTCCAGGTGTTTTTCGATCCCGATGCGCGCGGTGATGCCACCCTGGATGATGCCAATAAAGTGCTGGCCACACTGCGCGAGGCGGGCGTACCCGATCCGGCAACAGTTACGGCGGGTGATCGTTTTATGCTGCCCAATTATTTTGATGCGGCCACCGAGCTGGAAGTGCGCAAGCGTCTTGGCGGGGGCTTCGCCGAGCCATTGATGGCCCTTGAGCCAGGTGCCTGGCATGGCCCCCTGCTATCCGGCTTTGGCGTGCACCTGGTGTACGTATTCGAGCATGTGCAGGCGCCGCCCCCGTTGCTGGCGGAGGTTCGCGACGCAGTGCTGGAGGACTGGCAGCAGCAGCAGATGAAGACGTTCAACGAGCAATTCTACCAGGGCCTGAAGCAGCGCTATGAGGTGATCATCGAAGATGATGCGCTGACGCCTGGCAGTATCCTGCAGTCGGGGCAGCGTGCGACCAACACCCCGGGTGTCGATTCATGACTTCACGCAGTGTTATGTGCAAGACCTTGCTGCAGGTTTGCGCCAGCGTTTTGCTGTTCACGATTGCGCCCCTGGTGGCGTACGCGGATGAGTTTCGCCCGGCCTTGCTGGAAATCACCGAGCGTGACGACGGCTGGGTCGACGTCAGCTGGAAGGTGCCGCTGCTGCAGGACAAGCCGGTGGCGGTAAGCCCGGTGCTGCCCGAATTCCTCAAGCCGGTAGGACCGGGTTCCAGCAACCGGGTACTGGGCGCCCAGGTTGACTACGCCACGTATCATACCGATGGGCGCGCACTGAATGGCAGTACCATTACCATCGACGGCCTCGCCGCCATCCCCATGGATGTGATGCTGCGGGTTGCCCTGCGCGATGGCAGTGAGCACACCGCCATGCTGCGCTCGAACAATGTGTCATTCACCATACCGGAGCAGGCCACGCGCACCGAACTGGCTATTTCCTACTGGCAGATGGGCACCATTCACATCCTCGAGGGTGTCGACCACCTGCTGTTCCTGCTGACCCTGCTGCTGATCGTTAACGGTATCTGGCCGCTGCTGAAAACCGTGACGGCCTTTACCCTGGCGCACAGCATCACCCTGGCCCTGGCCACCCTGGACCTGGTGCATATACCACCGGCGCCCACCGAGGCGGTGATATCCCTGAGCATCGTGTTGCTGGCTGTGGAGGTGGTGCACAAGAACCAGGGGCAGATGACCATGTCGGAGCGCTTTCCCTGGCTGGTGGCGTTCACCTTCGGCTTGGTGCACGGCCTGGGTTTTGCCGGTGCCCTGGCGGAGATCGGTGTGCCGCACAACGAAGTGCCGCTGGCGCTGCTGATGTTCAACGTTGGGGTAGAGACCGGGCAGGTCATGTTCGT
>CBDTVJ010000571.1:0-2764 GCA_965363655.1 uncultured Halieaceae bacterium
ATTCCGGGGCAACCGGGCGCAATGGCGTATTAAAGCGAATCGCGCTGAACACGGCGCCGGCAACTTTCTCCGGACCAAAGTTGCTCTTTTCGTGCTCCTGGTCAATTCGCTCAGCTATTCCTTCGGCGTATTCGCCACGTGAACGCATATCTGCTGTGAGCGATGTTCTGACAACGCCGGGACATACTACACTCACTCCAATCTTGTGATAGCTGAGTTCCTGGCGCAGGGCATCTGAATAGCCAACGACGGCAAATTTAGTGGTCGAATACGCACCGAAACCTTCCATTGCAGCAAATCCCTCCATCGAAGCGATGTTGACTACATGACCACCCTGCTCCTGGTCTATCATAGCGGGACAAAAGGCATCGCAGAAGTTCACCACTCCCATAATGTTAACGCCTATAATGAATTCCCAGTCCTCCTGGGAGGTATCCAGAATATCCGCGGCGATGGCCACTCCGGCATTGTTAACAAGAATATCAACGGCCCCCGCCTCGCTATGCACAAGGTCAGCAAAGCCCTGTACCTGCTCACGGTCGGTAACATCCACGACGGACGCGATAACCTCGACTCCGTACTCTTCCAGCAATTCCTGGGTTTCCTCCAGGCGTTCGGGGTTAATATCACAGACAGCAATATTGCCGCCTCGCTGTGCTGCATCCAGCACAATCGCCCTTCCAATCCCGCACCACCACCAGTAACAAGCACCCATTTTCCATCCAATTTCTTGACTCGCATATTCTTTGCTCCAATACCTTACAGTAGTTTTCTCAATCATAAGTGACCGCAATTCAATTCTTCAGCCGCTCTCCCGATTAGTAGTGGAATGCTTCAGGTTCAGCTGGCTTATTCTTGGTCGCCAGTATCCGGGGAGCCGGATCTCCAGGCATTACGCTGTCTCGTTCAGTACCAGAGAAGAACAGTGGAAAAAAGTGCTTATTATTCAAACAGGTCTTATCCTGAACGAATACGCAATTGGAAATCGTGATCAACATCAAGAAAGGGGATGTAAGCCCAGCTATGTTGCCAGGAAAAACGTAAGCAGCCCACTGAGATATCAATATTATCAGGCTGCGACCCATAGCCCGAATTGGGCGCTAGTTTAGTCTGTTTCGATCACTATTTCCGCAAATTATAGTATTCTCACTATCAGTTTCGCACGCTTACTATAAAATGAAGCCACCGACGGCCAGCAAAACCCCTTTGGCCCACACAAACCTCACTATACGGAGCGACTATTCCAATGCTTGACCTACTCAAGGACTTATGGGGATTCATGCGGGCACGTAAGAAATTCTGGCTGATGCCTGTGATCTTGATCATGCTGGTACTGGGCGGTCTGCTGGTGTTAGCCCAGGGTTCAGCGGTCGCGCCATTTATCTATACCCTGTTCTAGACATCAGGCGACAACGCACCCTCGACCGTCAAGTTAAGCTTGGTTGGGGGTGCTCAGGCCATGCAGGGCTTTTTGCCTAATTCAGTATTCCCTGCTTTCTCAGGTTCCCAATGAGCGCTTTTATTGCGTCGTCGCGTACCTTGTCGGTACTGCCCCCCTGTAGCGTATCCGAAACAGCCTGCCACAAGTGCTCTTTGCTCTTTACAACATAGAGGTCGGAGATGAGTGAATGCGTAACATTATTGGTCCAGACCGGCTGCTCATAAGCCACTTCATAGGCATGCCGGTAATAGCCTCCAAAACCGCGGTTGTAACCCCCGCCATAAGCGGGCGTTACCCCATAGTAAACAGTCCCCGGGTGGTAGACCTCTTCATTTGATTTGCCTATGTATCGGGTGATAAGAATTGTGTCGAGATTGGCCTTCTGCGCCGCCGCAATAATCTCCTCTGGCTCCGCCTTAGCCTTCGGCACCAGGGTATAACTTACCTGGGCCCGCACACCTTGCTTAACCAGAGCCTTCGCAAAGGCATCTTCAAACTTTACTCGAGCTGTCTTTTTCTGGGTAACTGCGACTACGAGCACCCCATCAAGACCATCCGTGTTTAGCTTTGGGTCCACGTAGCTATGGGTTATTTCTGAATTTCCACTGCAGCCAGACAGCGCACATAGCGCCAGTACTGAGACCACTAGTTGCAACAGCCTGTTCCGGGTTCTTTTCATGACATTTTTCCATTGGCCTGGTGTGTCGGTGCCACCCAAAGATATCCATAGCGGCCGGGCCATATTACCCTAATTGCAGTTTCTATATCTGCTCCACGGAGTAATAACTACTGTATATGGAAAAGGGGGCCTGCCCGGGATCATTGTTAAATTCAAACTACCATTCTCTAATTTTGCAGTACGGCGGGACTAGAAACCCACGCGCTTGGTAAAACCGCCATCCACTACAACGTTCTCCCCATTGACCCAACTGGCGGCGGGACTGCACATGAATACCGCGACATTGGCCACCTCTTCAGCACTCCCCAGTCGACCCGCCGGATGCGCCAGGCGATCGCGCTCATACAGTTCAAAATAGCTTTCCTTTATGCCCTGCCAGGCGCCTCCCTCGATATAGATGGGGCCGGGTGACAAGCTGTTCGAGCGGATGCCTTTATCTCCCCAATTCTGCGCCAACTGCGCCGCGTGATTGACTGTCGCGGCCTTGATAGCGCCATAGCTGGGGCAGACCGACATGTCGTGATGCTCAAACGCTGTCACTGTAGCAATCTGCAAGATGGCGGCGGCATCGGACGCCTCCAGCCAGGGCAGTGCTGCGTCGTTAATGATCACTGCCCCCATAAGGTCAACTTCAAAGCTTTGTC
>CBDTVJ010000572.1:0-2755 GCA_965363655.1 uncultured Halieaceae bacterium
TAACGACAGCGGCCCTATGCATTGGCGTGGTGATCGCACGGGTAATAGTCCCGCAATGGTAGATGGGGTTAAAGAGTCACGTGAGGCAGCAGCGTTCAAGGCATTTAACCCGGCCTTTGTCGGCCTGGTTGGTCGTCAGCAGGAATTAACAACAGAGCAGCTGCAGCAGTTAACGGATTTTTCACTCAGTATTGCGCCGCCGCCCAATCCAGTCCGCCAGCTCGATAACAGCCTGACAGCCTCACAACAACGGGGTCGTGATATCTATTTTAATGAAAGGCGCACCGCTAGCATCCTGTTTTGTAACGACTGCCATCTGCTCGATCCGGGCCAGAAACTTTTTGGTACCAATACTACAATTACCTTTGAGGGGCCGTTTGTTGATGAGAACTTCAAGGTGCCACAGCTACGCAATATGTACCAGAAAGTTGGCTTGTTTCATTCACCCGGCAAGGATCCGGTAGTCACCGGATTTGGTTTTGTTCACGATGGCGCTGTTACGACCATGCACGAGTTTTTTACCGAGGCAGACGTATTTACCTTCCCCAACGATGGCGAAATAGATGATGTCACCGACTTCCTGTTTGCCTTTGATTCCAACCTGGCGCCGGTAGTGGGTCAGCAGGTGACCTTGACGGCATCCGCCCCGGCTGCGGTTAGCAACCGCATTAGCCTGTTTGAGGAACGTGCTGCCCTGGCGGCGCCTGAGTGTGATCTGGTCGCAAGAGGGCGCATTGATGGCCAGCACCAGTGGGCATTATTCCAGGGCTCTGCCAGTTACTTATTGGCTAGTGGTGGCACCTTGCCGACCAATGAATTGCGTGCTGGCGCCAGCGAGGATGGCGGGGAGTTGACATTTACCTGCGTGGCTCCCGGCACCGGCCAGCGACTGGCGAATTAGGGTTTAGTGCCAGGTGGTAAGAGCCGCCAGCAAGGTAGATACTTGACGGGTTATTTACGAGAACTTAATTATGAAGAACTGGCTGCCCGTACTAATTTTACCAACCCTTGTAATGGCCTTTTCAGCAATCGCAGATGTAGGTGACGATCGCAACCAATGCAAGGAGCAGGCCGAGCAAATTCTTGCCCGCCTGCAGACCGAGGTACAAATGGAACAGGCGGTGCAGGAGGCGCGCGACGAGGAGCAGGAGAAGGCGAGCAGTTGGCTTACCGAGTCGGCTAACAAACCCGGCAACAAGCGGCTAAAGCGCAAAGGTTACTGAACACTTACGGGGGCAGGCTCTCCACCACTTCTACCAACTTCGGGCGTTTCTTAACTTGCCAACACCCTTATTGACGCTAACAGTTCTGCTAGCAGTCCGAAAAAACACACCCAGATGACACAATCTACAGATCAAGGAAACCCGTCTATGGCGCGAACCGTCAGCCTCATACTCAACATCAGCGTTATCAGAAACATCGCGCTAACACCAATCCAGTGAACACTCACTTTCCTGGACCAGGCAACATAGAGACAACCAGCACAAAGCGCGGCGCGAAGTATTGTTAGCTTTATAAGGTCAGGTCTATCGGGGACACTTAGACTCAGGGTCGTCGTGAATGACAACAATAGAATAAGAGCTGGAATGAATGCCAAAAGTATGAATACCGGTCGAGCTATTTGAAAGTACTGATCCCTTGTTGAGAGTGCTTCAATGGAAGTGTCTACCCGGACCAATCTGGATGCCAGTGAGATAACCAGCGGAGCAATCGCCATGGTGACGTAAAGCGAAAACGTCCAAACGATGTCCCGGAAGGTCCAAAAGCTCCACAGGAAACTGATACCGTAGTACAACAGTAGAAAAGACAATGCGATCTGTAGAGGGTATACAGACACACGGTGTCGTAAACGAATTTGTTCTGCCCAACCGGCAAGAATATCCGAAATTCCCAGTCCGGCGATAATGGCGTAAAGCACGAGGACAAACTCAAAACCCGACATAGAAACTCCAGGTGTGATTAAGGCGCATATTGACCAGAATTGTAGAAGGTCTGTGCAGCATCATGTGGATACACGTCTCTCTCGAAGCGAGCGTTGTATACCCTCCATCTCTTCCTTGCTGAATTCGAACTTATAGGCGTACCTGAGGGCAATAATCAGGGTTGGTATTGCAATCAACAGAACGGCGTACATTAAACCCGCTAATACCGGCTCAGCAACCTCACCAGGAAGGTCATGTCGCTTCAATCCGATGACATCAAGCACGATACCGCCATACAAGGGGCCAACCAGCGATGATATCTTTAGAACGAAGGTCATTACCGAGAAGAAGCCGCCTTCTTTTCGCTCGCCCTGCTCAAGTTCATGTTGGTCCGTAATGTCAGCAACGATGGACATCGCATTAATAGTGCGCAAGAAAAAGAAAAACATAAATATGGTACCGCTGAGTAAATTCAAAAATAGTATAAGGGGGCTATCATTCGGTGGCAGCATACCTGCCAGTTTGAGAGGCAGTAGCCATAGAGTATTGAAAAGCAATCCCCAGAGAGCCAGACGCAGGAGTTGCGGTTTCTGCCATTTCCGGCTGAGGGGCTTCAGCAAAATCCCGACCAGCACCACGCCCAGCAGGCCTGGCACGGCCAGGACCAGGGCCACTTCATCAGCATTGAATTCAAATACATAAGTCGCGACGAGAATATTCAAGGTCGAGATACTACCCCAGCCAATGGCAGAGGCGATTTCGTAGCCGAGCATCGTACGAAATGCCTTGTTGCGAAAGGTCTGCACAACATCATTAATGTAATCTCCGAGGCC
>CBDTVJ010000573.1:0-2750 GCA_965363655.1 uncultured Halieaceae bacterium
TATAGTCTTCCATCGAGATCGTGTCGACTAACTCATCGACGGTCTTGCCTGCCGCTATGCCTTTCGACACCGCTTCGTACAGTTCTTCCAGGTAACGTGTTTGCTCCACTACCTGTGCTTTGGTCCCTGGCGATTCGTGTGCCGGAACGATGATATCGAAGTCCAGTTTTTCAACCTGCTGCAGAGACTCCACCCATTCTGGTAGAAAGCCTCCGTCCAACACCGTACGCGCAGGCCGATTCGGCGTTAAGAAGTCAGCCGTGTATATCGTTCTTTCTTCAGGGAAGAACACTACCGTCATATCGTCGGAGTGATTTCGACCGGTGTAATGCAGCTCCACGGTTTTTCCTCCGAGTAAAATAGAGGCTTTCTCCGAATAATAGATATCCGGCGGTCGCACGGTTGGCCCACCAAATCTGGCCGCCCATATTTCGGCGCGCGTTAGAGAGCCACTGGCGTCGGTATCGAATTGCGCGAACGCGCCTTCGCCGCGATCAACACCGATATAGCCGCCCGCCTCCGACTCCTGGATCAACCCATCGTCGTTCACATCCCAGAGTTGCTCACGCGGCAAGAGCGGTGCATCGTCTGCCGGACGCTGTAAATTCTTGCGGGTGTTCTCGTGCGCGATGAAGGTGGCCGTGTCTGCGAAGACCTCTCCACCGCCCGCATGATCCAGATGCGTGTGGCTGTAGATCACATACTTCACGGGTAATCCAAAGCGTTCGTCAAGTTCCTCTTTCAGCCAGGATGCGACATGCGGGAACGTCGGGTCTACGACGATAATTCCCTCATCGGTCACCAAGAACATACCGCTGTGCCGGACTTGCCTGAAACGGTACAAATCGCCGCTAATATTGCTTATCTCACGATCTGGCTCGCCATCGCTTTGGGCGAAAGTCGGACTCGTCAAACAAAAGCACAGCGGGACTAATAAGATTGCTCTCGAAACCATTTGTCACCATCCCTTTTGAATTTAACGCCTCGGTATTTCGATTGTAGCAGCGAATCGAGGCTCTATTTGTATCGAAAATAGGCTATCTTCTACTGAGGATAGTCCACCGAGATCAGGGTAAAATGATTCAGCAAAAAATATTTTTAAGTTTAGTCGGTATCTTGATACTGACCGTGCTCAGCGCTTGTAGTGATCAAGCCGCAGACAATACCTATGTGATCAAGTTTAGCCATGTTACAGCAGCAAATACCCCCAAGGGACGTGCTGCGGATTTGTTCAAAAAATTAGTCGAGGAACGCTTGGGCGGCAAGGTGGTAGTAGAGGTTTATCCTTCCAGCCAGTTGATGAGTGATGATGATTCCCTGGAGGCATTGGCCTTCAACGAAATTCAAATGACTGCAGTGTCAGCGTCCAAATACAATCGTTATACCAAGAAATTACAAGTCTTCGACCTGCCTTTCATGTTCAACGACATGGCCGCTGTCGAGCGTTTTTTTGAGCACCCTGAAGGTCAAAAATTATTAACCGTATTGGAAGACAAGGGGTATACAGGCTTGGGCTTTTGGCCAAACGGCCTAAAGCAGCTAAGTGCTAACACTCCGCTGACGGTACCAGCCGATGCTGAGGGACTTAAGTTTCGGATTCAGGACTCAGATGTATTAGAAGCTCAATTTCTGGCAGTAAATGCTAATCCACAAAAGCTCGCTTTCGGTGAGGTATACCAAGCGCTTCAAGTAGGTACGATCGACGGTCAGGACAACACCTGGTCAAATATTTACTCTGAAAAATTCTATGAAGTTCAAAATCACATAAGCGAAACCAACCACAATATGTTGGCCTATGTTTGGATGGTAAATACAGGATTCTGGCAAGGATTGCCTCAGGACATACGCAACGAATTGGACTTGATCGTTGCCGAAGTGAATGCCGCGGTAATGACCATGGCAATCGAGATAAATGAAAGTGATCGCGAAAAAGTTGTAGCAAAAGATCCTGGCAAAATCATAAAATTATCGCCGCAACAACTCGCACAATGGCGCTCCGCCATGAGGCCCGTGTGGGATCAGTTCCGAGACGAAATTGGTGAAGAGCTTATTAACGCTGCACTGGAATCCAATAACCCTTAGCCATGCTCCGCTTATCGGGAGATTCGTTTGTTAGCACGCTGGAACAGACTGGAAGAGATACTCATCGGCAGTCTGTTGGCCGTGATGGTGATTATTACTTGCCTCCAGGTAATTCTACGCTACGTATTTGACAGCGGAATTGTGTGGGGGCTTGAAGCAACTTCTTATGCATTCTTATGGATGGTCTTGTTAGGCCTTTCCTATGGCGTTCGCACCAACTCTCATATTGCGGTTGATCTTTTGCTGACGCGGCTGCCCAGCGGATCCAGACGCTTCGTTTTGTTGCTGTCCGTCACCCTTGGTTTGATTTACACGCTAACCATGCTGTACGGCACCTATGTCTATGTTGAAAGTCTCTATCGACTGGAAATAGATGCGCAAAATATTCCGCTGCCCAAATGGCTTCTGTCCAGCGGCTTACCGCTTGGCTTTTTATTATTGTTTTTGCGTTTACTGCAAGTAGCCAAACAGGTATATGCCGGTCAAAAAGAATCTATCGGCATGGCGAATGAGCAAGTAACTTTGACGGGAACTGAGGAATGACGGCACTGGTTTTACTCGGTGGCCTGCTCGTGTTTCTCGTGCTTGGTGTTCCCGTCGCCATGGCCCTGGGCCTATCAAGCGCGTTGTCATGGTTTTTATGACCGATCAATCAATGATGTCACTCG
>CBDTVJ010000574.1:0-2733 GCA_965363655.1 uncultured Halieaceae bacterium
GCGTGTTCGGCTTCGCTACCTTCGATACCACAGCAGAAAACCATTTCGCGCATGGAGTCTTCCAGGCCGCAAAGAGGCGAGGGTGCCCGGCCCAGCTCCGTGGTCTCCAGGGCGTGCTGCAGGGGCGAGGCACTATTGTCGAGTAGTACACTGGATAATAACTGGGCCTCCAGCAGTTGCTCCAGGTCTGAGCTTTCGCCCAGCATCCACCCCATCACCAGGTGGGTTTTGTTGTCAGTGCTGTCGTTATCATCAAAAGCGTAGCTGGTTTCAACCTGGATGGGAGCCGACAAGCGCTGCTCCGGCTTTACCTGTATACGCTGGGAAAGCTTGTCGAAACTATGCAGTGCTTTGTCCTCAAACACCGCCTGGTGTTCGCTGGCGGGAATATCGCCAAAGGTCATGAAAATGGCGTTGCTGGGGTGGTAATGCGTACGGTAAAACTCCTTGAGCTGCTCGTAACTCAGGTCCGGGATATGCTCCGGGTCACCGCCACTGTTGTAGTGATAGGTGGTGCTGGGAAAAAGGTGTTCGCACAGGGTGCTCCAAAGGGTGCTGCTGATGGAGCTCATGGCGCCTTTCATTTCGTTAAAGACCACGCCCTTGAACACCAGTTCGCTGTCTGCATTTTCCGGTTCGGAAAATTCGACCCTATGCCCTTCCTGGGCGAAGTCCAGGGGGTCCAGTCGTGAGAAGAACACCGCATCCAGGTAAACCTCCAGCAGGTTGGAGAAATCCTTGCGGTTCTGGCTGGCGAAGGGGTAGGCGGTCCAGTCAGAGCTGGTAAAGGCGTTCATGAAAGTATTCAGGGAGCGGCGCAGCATCATAAAAAAGGGATCGCGTACTGGAAACTGTTCACTGCCACACAGGGCGGTATGCTCCAGTATGTGAGCTACCCCGGTGGAATCATGGGGGACAGTGCGCAAGGCTACCAGGAATACGTTCTCGGTGGTATCAGCGGCGAGGTGGTAGTGCATGGCACCGGTGGCTTTGTGCTCAAACTGTTCCACCCGGATATTCAGGGAGTCGATGCTTTGTTGCCGAACGGGCTCAAATGCCGCATGGGCAGTGGGAAGGGTGGTGTTGCTCATAGAGTGTCTCTGGTAAAGGCCGCAAGGCTAAAGGGCCGCTATTCTACCGCGAAAATTACTCGGATTGCTGTGTTTCTTGCGGGGGCGTCGCTACCAGCTCAATGCGGTACAGCCACGGCCAGCGTTTCCCTGTGACCCAGATGGAACCATCTGCGGGGTTGCGAGCGATACCGTTGAGCACGTCGGTCCCCTGTTGGCGCTCTGCGGCGGGCAGTAGGCCACGCAGGTCAATGTTGGCGGATACCTTGCCGTCCTGGGGATCGATGATCACTATGCGATCAGTCAGCCAGATGTTGGCCCAGATTTTCCCGTCAATCCATTCGAGCTCGTTCAATCGGGTAACGGGGCGTCCGTCTTCAGTGACCGTAATGGTGCGCAGGTTTTCACCCGTTTTGGCCGACAGGAAACTCAGGTACTGGCTGCCATTGCTGACAATCAAAGAGCTGCCGTCATTACTTAGCCCCCAACCTTCGCCGATGATGGGCATAGCGCCGGTGGGCTGTAGCGTCTCTTTGTCATAGGTCAGCATGATCCCATTGCGCCAGGTGAGTTGGTAAACGACATCGCCCAGAATGGTCAGGCCCTCCGCAAAAATATTGCGCCTTAACTTGCCGCCCTTGTCCAGGCTGCCATCTGCAAAGCGATAGCGCAGTAAACGGGAGCTGCCATAACCCCCGGTGCTGACATATAGATGCTCGCCCAGTATCTCCAATCCCTGTACAAAGTTATTCCTGGGCTGGGGCTTTTTATCGATGACTTGCACCGTGAACTGCTCCACCGGCCAAGCCATAGCGGGCAGGAGGGTGAGCAGCAGTAGCAGTGTGCGCAGGCCTGGCATGGTCATATCCGGTTGCGACGCAGATCACGGATTATAAAACGCGCAGGCAATAGCGCGCGACATAACTCACGACTGACAGGTGGGGGCTCGTGGCAAATCATACTGGCCAATAGTTCCGCTGTGAGCGGCGCGGAAGTCAGGCCCCGTGAACCATGAGCTGTCGATAGATAGAGTCCGGGGAGAAAACGACCCATGTGGCTAATGGTCTGGCGCGCATCTTTGCGCATGACGCCATAATCCTCGATGAAGGCCCCGTGGTCAGGTGCTGGTCCCACTACGGGTAGGTAGTCAGGGCTGGCGCAGCGAAAACCGACACGACCCTGCAGGGATTCGACATCCAGCGCCGCCAGGCTGTCGCGCCATGCTGGTACCGCGGCAGCCAACTTGTCCAGGTTGTAACGGTGGTCGCCACTGCGCAGGGACGTGTCGCAATCTCCCGGGTCAAAGGTTGCGCCTATACAGTGCACCCCCCCTCTAGCAGGGGCGATATAGCCCTCGTGACACAATGCGGCGCCCAGTTCACTGAATGCAGGAGCGGCGGGGATGTGTGTTGTCTGTCCCCGGATAGATTGCAGGGGCAGCCAGTCAAATTGTTCCAGGGAGGTGGTTCCGGTGCCAGTTGCCGCAACGACGCAGGCCGCTGTGAACAGTGGTTTGCCGTCTGAGCTGACCTGCCATTCTCCATTAGTGTGATGCAATGACAGTGTGCCGCAGTTTTCCAGCAGGCGAATTCGGTCGTGGTCAGTGAGTGCCCTGCACACCGAAGTCGGGCGCAGCCAGCCCGACAGGGGATACCAGTAGCCA
>CBDTVJ010000575.1:0-2730 GCA_965363655.1 uncultured Halieaceae bacterium
GCCCGCCCTTCCCTGCCGGGAACGCTACCCCTGAACATAGGCTGCAGCAATTTCTCCCGACGGCGAAACTGGTGATAAAGCACTGCCAGGATATGCAGGCCAACCAGGGCCAATAAGCCGTTGAAAGCGAGATCGTGCACCACGCCCATGGCATCCCTGAAGTCGCTACTGGCGGCGTAGTACAGGGGGCCTGAAAACAACACATCATCGGTATTGAACAGGCCACTGACGGCCTGCAACAGGATTAGCGCAAGCAGTGCGACCACTGACCACCCCCCCAGTGGGTTGTGCCCGGCACTGTCGCTGCCCTGCCCGCGCAGGTAGGCCCGCACTTTGGCAGGCCCCACCAGAAAGTCGCTGAAACGCGAATGGCGACTGCCGATAAAACCCCATATCACACGTCCGAGGACTAACACGATGAGCGTGTAGCCGGACCATTCGTGCAGCTCGTAGCGTTGCTCCTCAGCGCTCCACCAGGAAAGTGGAATACACACCACGATCATCCAGTGACACAATCGCGTGGGGATGTCCCATAGGGGATGGGCGGTGGCTGACATGATATTTAGCGCTGCGCGGCGAGAATCAGCGGCGGGAAAACAGGGTCTACATCCTGGTACAGGTATTCCCAGCGCCGGCCATCCAGCACGGCCCGGTGTCGCGCGCCCCGCAATGAACCATCGCTACTGTCGTAGCCGGCATCGCCGCGAAACATCACCATTAACTGCTCGCCGTCGTTACTGAAAATAGGAAACACCTCGGGCACGGGGGATTCACGCTCGGTCGCGACCATTTCGGCCACCGTGCCATAACGCGCCAGGTTACACAGGGTCACATAGGTGGGGGGTAACATCGACAGCTGGCCAGCCTCATGTTCAGCCGCCGCCTCCCGCACCCCTATCCAACGGGAGTCATGTATTTCTCCGCCATCGATAACCACTTCGTCATCCACCGCCAGGGGGGCAGCGTAGATCCAGGTGGAAAAGCGCCGCGGCTCGCCCTCCGGCGTGGTCCAATGACTGAGCAGCACCATGTCTTCCAACCTGGGCAACAGACCGGACTCCTCCTGCGCCTCCCGGGCAGCGGCAATACGCGAGGCAGCCACCACATCGCCGGCCGCCTCATCCAGGTCTTCCGGGTCCAGCGCTCCACCGGGAAATACCCAGGCGCCCGCGGCAAACATCAACGCCTTATTGCGCTTCAATAACAGGGTTTCCAGACCTTCATCGGAATCGCGCAACAGGACAACGGTGCTGGCGGGACGAATTTCGGGGGCTTTTGCAGAACTATCGGGCATTGTGACTTCCTTTAGGTGTGGCCGGCGAGGTGTGGCCGGCGAGGTGTGGCCGGCGAGGTGCGGCCGGCGAGGTGTGGCCGGCTAGGTGCGGCCGGCTAGGTGTGGCCGGCGAGGTACCACTGGCGCTCAGCGCCGGTCCAGGTAGACCTCTGCCATCCCCAGATTGTAGCCCAGTTGCTGCGCTATGGCCTCGGCCTGCTCCAGCTCCGACGCCTCGCGGCTGGCGACCCACAGGTTGGCACAGCGTGTACCCGTACGACAGAACGCCAGCACGTGGCTGTCCGGGTCATCCAGCAAATCCGACATCTGCTCAAATCCCGGCCCGGGGAAATCTGTCGCAGTGACTGGTAAATGGTAGTAGTCGATCCCGGCTGCAATTGCCGCCGCCGCTATCTGGGTATCGGTGGGCTGGTCGCCCTCCTCCCCGTCGGGTCGGTTATTGACCAACACCTTGTATCCCCTGGCTGCTATCTCCGCCACGTCGTCCGGGCGAATCTGCGCCACCACGCTGACACTGATACTCAGTTTTACAATATTCATAGGTCTCTCCCTCTGGGGAAGTATACAACAGCGCACCGCAGGCCTCGCGCAGTGCTGCACTTCGTCAAAGGCCGCCGCCTGGCAGAGAACGACTCATTCTCCCCTAAATTCCGGCGTGCGCTTTTCCTTGAACGCCCGGGGCCCTTCACGGGCATCCTTGCTCATCATCACCCTACCCGCCTGCTCCATCTCAAAGTGAAACGCATCTGACCAGGGCAGTGTGTGGGTTTTCAGCGCCGTGCGCTTGATCGCCTGCAGGGCCAGGGGCGCCTGGCGGCAGATATTGGCCGCATAGTGCTCCGCACGGGCCTGCAACTGAGCCAGCGGCACAACCTCGGACACCAGGCCCATCGCCAGCGCCTCCTGTGCACTGATGGGCTCCCCACCCAGCAGAATTTTCATGGCATGGGCCCAGGGCAACTGTCGGGCCAGTCTCACCATGGAGCCCGCTCCCGGCACCACCCCGACTTTCGGCTCGGGCAGGGCAAACTCGGCACTCTCTGCGGCGATGCGAATATCTGTTGCCTGTAATAGCTCGGTACCACCACCCAGCGCCCGCCCATTGATGGCAGCGATGACCGGCTTGTAGAGCGGCTGGTCCTTCAGCATGACCTTGTCCACGATCAACGGATCCGCCAGCAGGCGCTCTTCAGCGGGGGTTTCAGGCTGGCGCGCACCCGTCCACAGGGGGATTACCTGCCCCAGGTCGCCACCACAGCAGAAATCGCTGTCTCCCGCAGCCGTCAGCACCGCTACGCGGATGTCATCATCTTCGCGCACCTCCTGCCAGGCGTCCGCCAGTTCCACAAACATCTCACCATTGATGGTATTGCGAGCCGCGGGACGATTCAGCGTAATCCAGGCTTGCTGGCCGCGTTTTTCAAAAACAATGCTGT
>CBDTVJ010000576.1:0-2724 GCA_965363655.1 uncultured Halieaceae bacterium
AAAACCGGCGTGGGTTTATAGCCCACCGTGGGTTCGAATCCCACCCTCTCCGCCAGGTACAAAAAAGCCCCGCCCAGCGGGGCTTTTTTGTACCTGACAAAGAGGGCGGTCAGATAAAGAGTGCTGTGCGAAGCACCAAGGGTTCGATTACTGGGCAGGATAGCCCAGGAAGACGTCGACGCAGGAGACGCCCGCAGGGCGAGGACCAGGGATGGTCCGAGTCAATCCCACCCTCTCTCTCAAATCACAGCACGCCCTAACCGGACAGGCTATTTTGGTCTTCGATGAAAAGGATGGTCCAATTCTTCCTACAAACATCCCCACAATTTGTCTCTTTCCTTTGAGTTCATTCGAGTTCAGGCTATGTCTATTGAGCACGCTACGATTTCTTGCCAGAAGGCACATTTAATGTCCAGCACAGTTTCTGTGCTACTATTGAGCGCATGAAAACGATGAATATCACAATCAAAGTTGAATCGGATCTCGTCCAGGATGCTAAAGTCCTTGCGGCAAAGCGAGGTACTTCGCTAAGCCGCCTTGTTGCAGAACAACTTAGGGAGATGGTGCAACAGGACCAGATCTATGCTGCCGCTAAAAACAATGCATTAAACCATCTGCGACGGGGTTTCGACCTGCAATGGGAAAAACCTGCCAGCCGCGAAACGCTGCATGACCGTGAAAACCTTCGTTGATACCAATGTACTCGTATACGCTTACGACCGGGGTGCGGGGTCGAAGCATGAGTGTGCATCCAGTCTTTTGGAAGGGCTTTGGGCAGATGGTAACGGGCTGCTGAGCACCCAGGTTCTGCAGGAGTTTTATGTCAATGTTCGGCGTAAAGCGAAAAACCCGATATCACACGAGCAGGCCAGGGCCCTTATTACCGACTACCTGTCGTGGAATCCGGTTGTCAATGATGGCGCCACAATGCTCGAGGCGATTAATGTTGAACAGCGTTATATGCTTTCATTCTGGGATGCGCTGATCGTTGTAGCCGCTCAGAAGAGCGGTGCTTCTGTACTACTTTCCGAAGATTTTAACGACGGGCAAAAGTTTGGCACGGTTCAGGTCAAAAATCCGTTTTTGGGTCAAGAATAGGGGCTGGATAGATTCACTCAGTACCGTGTGTCGCTCACCGTACCGCAGCCGAAGTATCGTATTTGAAGACGTCGATGTTCATCCATTCTTTTTGCTGCCAGCGCCACCAAAGATAGATACTCATTACTATAATCAATAGTGAAGCAGCGATCCACGGGCCGACACTTTCGAGTTGGGGGTAGAGTTCGGCCATTGCAAAGCCGCCACCGATGATGATGATCCAGTGAGCGACCACGAAGACGACGGCGGGGATGAAGGTGTCGCCGGCGCCGCGCAAGGCGCTGTGGTAGCTGATTCCCAGGGCGTCGAAGATTTGGAAGATGGCGGCGCAGATCATCACGCTTGAACCGATCCTGATGATTTCGATGTCATCGCTGAAGAACCCGATCATAGATTCCCGGCCAACCAGGAATATCAGGGACATGACGGCCATGTATCCGAGCATCAGTTCTGCACCAACGCGGGTGATGCGCATGGCTTGCAGGTGGTCGCCGGCACCGATGGCTTTGCCGACCAGGGCGGAAAGGGCGGTGCCCACGCCAACGCAGGGCATAAAGCTGATACGCAGGTACTGCCATGCGGCATTAGTGGCCAGTTGGTGGGTTTTGCCAAAATAAGTGCCGACTAGCACGGCGACAAAGATGGCCCAGACAATCACGTCACTGCACCACTGCAGGCCTGTTGGTCCGCCGAAGCGGAAGATGTTCATGATTTTGGCCCGGTCGATACGCCAAGTCGAGCGTGAGTGGAATACCTGGTTGGTTTCCCCGCTGCAGAATGAATACATCAGGCGCAGAACACGGTAGTTGGTTCCGACCACGGTGCCCCAGGCTGCCCCTTCGATGCCCATGGCTGGAAAACCGAACTTGCCGAAGATCAATGCGTAGCTCACCAGGGCATTGACGGCAACGGATTCCACCGCTGCCATGGCAGTAATACGCGGGCGGTGAACCCCGTTGAAGAAACTGCTCAAACCCATGGCGGCAATGGAAGGTCCGATCGTCCAGACGATAATGGCGGCGTAGCGGTTTTCCATCAGTTGAATCTGTGGTTCGTGACCGGCCAGTTGGAAGACGTAGGGGAGGGCAGGCCAAAGCGCCGCCCCGATGAGCCAGAAAGCCAACGACAGATACAAACCCTGCCAGGCGTAGGCGCTACAGTTGCGGTGATTACCCCGGCCCAGGCTTTGGGATGCCATGGTGCTGATGATCGACACGGTGCCCATGCCTATGACGATATACGCCCATATGACCATCTGGGCTGGCAGAATGCCCGCCTGGGCGTCGCTGTCGCCGGTGCGGGAGATCATCCAGTAGTCGGTGATGTCCATGACCATACGCGAACAGGTGGCCACCACGATGGGTATGGACATCCTGATGACATCACCCAACTCCTGCCGATAGTGGGCAGTGCCCTGATGATGCTCAGGGCTGGTCATAAGTAAATCTTCCGAATTTCATGATACTTAGCTACCACATTCCCAACTGGCTTTCCGGAGATCATAACCTTATTACCGCTCTTGGATTTGACATTTGTCATGTGTTCCAGAGTTATTCCCGCACTCGGGCTGGGGCTGGAAAAGTACGCAAGAATTCGCGAAGTCGAGCTTAAATTGTTGTGAAGGAA
>CBDTVJ010000577.1:0-2713 GCA_965363655.1 uncultured Halieaceae bacterium
CTGTACTTGATAGTCCGGTTATGCCGCTCGATGTACGCGCTCTGTTGAGGCTTACCTGGCTGGATATATTCGATTCGTATGTCAAGCTTTTTTGCCCAATCAGTGAACTCATGACTGATAAATTCGGGACCGTTATCGCAGTGGATTACCGCGGGCTGCCCACGCCATTCGATCAACTGGCTCAATGTCCTAATAACCCGCATTGAGGGGAACGAGAAGCCCGCCTCAATCGACAGCCCTTCTAGGCGGTAATCATCGATTACATTGAATAGGCGGTAGTTTCTATCATCCGATAACTGGTCGTGCATAAAATCTATCGACCAGACCTGGTTTCGCCGCAGCGGTTGCTTTAATGATTCTGGCTTATGCCTGTTCAACCGTCTGCGTGGACAAATCCGCATATTCAAGGCAAGCTCGCAGTAGATACGTTAAACCCGCTTGCGATTCCAGCAGTAGCCTGTAACGTTGTGCAGGTAATCACAGCACATCCCAAAACTCCAGTAGGCATCCTTTTCCGTCAGGCGTATTTGCCAATCGGCTATCTCTGCGTTCCCAGACGAGAGCTTTGGCTGGTAGCGGTAACAGGACTCGCTGATCTCGAACGCGAACAAGCCAGTGTGATAGTAATACCTTGTGTGCCAACAACACTTTGTGCCATTTCTTTACTTCGAGACGGCTTCACCGCTTTTTTTGAAGAGCCTCCTGGACGATCTCAGCCTTGAATCTTTCTTCGACATACATTTTCTTGAGTCGGCGATTTTCTTCCTCTAGTTCTTTCAGGCGCGCCATAAGGGACGCATCTATCCCGCCGTACTTGGCTCGCCACTTATAGAAGGTGGCGCTACTCATATCGTGCTCTTGGCAAAGCTCTGGAACCGGTATGCCGTTCTCGGCTTGCTTGAGGATAGACAGAATCTGGCTATCGCTATATCTTGATTTTTTCATGCAGAATCTCCTGCGCTTAGATTACGAAAGAATTCTACTTTTGGGGCCACTAATTAACGGGGGGATTAACGGCACGGGCAGCACGTTCGATGCAGTAGTCCCAGAGTTATCCAAACGCTTCCTCGAGGATGTAGGCCGTGTTCAGACGCCAGCTGGTAAAGACGGTGTTGAGGTGACAGAAGTCGATCAGGTCGCCGCTTGATTCAACTGGCTAAACACCTATTTTGACAATAACTCAGTCTGGATAGAATGACACTCGACCAAGTATATTATGAGCTGCCATTGGGACTTCCCATGGCAGCATGAAGCAGCATCAAGATGAACATTTATAAACGCTAATTCACACTGTCAGGGATGGGGTCCACTTCATTACCCGTTCAGCGCCCCCACGGAGACGGGGGAAGGAACAAGCAAGTCGGTAATTTTTTGACATTCGTCCTTCATCATACACGATAAATATCATTCGCCAGGCTTCTCCAGCCTGTGAAAACCGCATTCTCTCTACTAAATACGTTTTGACTATCTTCTTGCTTATCTGACTCGCCTAAGATGAATTTGACTCGGAATATCCGAATTCTTGACAGGCATTTTCCAACTCTGACATCATCACTTTTGCGGATTCAAAATCAATTTCTTGCAACGTCACATCCTCGCGAGCCGGTCTCCCAGCCTCCGATGCCCTCAGCATACTTCCCAGAGTACGAAGCGCGTCTTCCTCTGTAGCTCCCAGTAACTTCTCCGGATTTGACAATAGTTTTTTTAGCTCGGATAGATCTTGAGGTTTATAAATACCGTTAAAACTATCAAAGTATATAGATCCCAACACAATCGCGGGAATCCCATATAAAATTGCTTCCAGCCCTACCGTACCAGTCAGGGTAAGTACGACAGAGGCCTGGGTAATCAATTTATGAGAATCTTCATGCGTCTCGGCAATAATTATACCTGGCATATGGACTAGCTGACTGTATACGTCCAACGGCCTATAACCGAGCATGGGTGAGTGCTCTTTGACAACCAGGTCCATGTCCGCAGGTAAAGAAGCTAAAATGTTTCTTAATGTGCTTACCTGGTCCTGGTAATCAAATGACAACCCTTCGACAGTTAATTCCGGCTGCATATGGAGAAAGTACATCGCGTATTTTTTTGTTCGAATTTTATCGAACGGCGTTTGATGCTTTAGCAGGTAGCGCTTCGCCTTTTGACGATTCCTATACCTGATAAATTGCGCAACCGGTGAATATATTTTACCCGGTGATACCTGTGGATTTGTCGCAGATGTTCGTGCACGCATTCCTAACCAGTATTTGAGTCTTATTACTAGCCGCGTGGGGTAAAACCCCTTAAAGAAGTCGGGTGCGCCCTTGGCATGCTCCGACTGCAGATAAGCAGGCTTTATTTTTTCTTGTATGATGGCTTGTAATCTTTGTTTAACCTTCGCTAATTCTGCGCCCGCCATGGGCCTGTCTGTCATTTCACGGTAGGCAATTCGTACCTGGTGCCAATCATAGCCGATTCCCGTTTCGAGGTATAAGCGCTCGGGCCAGAAGCGCACAGGCATGAACCCTCCTGCTGGTACACCTTTGTCATGCGCCAGGCGCCAGGCCATCCGAGTCGGCGCAGTGAAAGTTTCTACGAAAATAAAATCAGGATCAAAACTTTCTATTTCCTCTTCAAGTCGTTTGTAGATAGCGTACATGAATTGCTTAGTTCGTGAGCCATTCCAAATCAAAGGAACACTACTCAGGTCGTGGTCTAAGCGTAGATC
>CBDTVJ010000578.1:0-2701 GCA_965363655.1 uncultured Halieaceae bacterium
GGGTGTGAGGCGGGTGCTACTTATCGCTTATGCGGGACTGATACTATCCTTGCCGCTGGCCAGCGCTGTCACGCGGTCCGCCGATTCCTTCATGCGTTCCGCAATCTCCTCGACCTGGGCACCGGTAATAGGCTTGTCAAAAGAGCCGGCGACAAAGCACATCACAGGGACTTCCTTGTAGACAAAAACGGGCACGGTGATGGTACTGATGTTATAGCGCGCCTTGGGATCAACCCGGTCCAGGTGATAATGCTCATCGCATAAATCGTGCTGGTACTTGTTGGCGGCCTCCTCCAGCTCAGTGAGACTCCAGGAGTTGTGGATGCGTCCCAGTTCCCCGCTCAGCTCCGCCTCGGCCCGGGTCTTCAGGGTGACTTCATAGCCATGGGCGCGAATAGCGATGAGGGATACGCGCAGGCTCTGGTCCAGCTTTTCGTTGTAGCCGTCGCGGGATTCGTGCGCCCTGGTCAGCCAGGCCTCGAGGTATTTGGCATCGGAAAAGGCAGTGAAACAGGCTGCCACGGGGGCCGTATTGGGTAGCCTCAGTCCCAGCTGGAAAGACTCGATCAGTGGCGTTGCTCGACCGTAGAGGGCCAGCAGCACCTGGTGCAGCTTGGAGCGGCCGGTGACCGCAAAGCCTATGCCGAGGTCGTTCTGCAGGGCCTCCAGTTCGGGGCGCGCGTATTCCAGCACGGGAAACTGCGCAAAGGCGGCGTTGCCGGCGGCAATAATCGATGGCCCCAGGCGGTAGGCTTTGGTTTTTGGGTGTTGCACCAGGAAACCGTAGTTGGCCATGGTGGTGAGGATGGCGTGACAGGTGGCTTTATTCAGGTTGAGCCGCCGGGTCATTTCGGTAAGCCCAAATGCCTGGTGCGGATTGGCCATCAACAGATCGAGGATGGCCAGTGCGCGCGCGGTAGGTTGGGAAAATAGTGCCACGTGTTAACTCCGGGTATTGACCAGGCTGCCCATTCGCCAATAGTCAGCGCGAGGGCATCTAGTATATATTATTGTACTTGGCCGGCCATGTTAACGCTTGCCGCTGTCGCAGTTCAAGCCCTGCCAGCTCGGCTGACGATGCTGCCTGCGGCTTGGCGGTGACACTGATAAGAGAGGACAGGGCTTGAAAACCTTCACACTTTACAGCACCAGCTCCTGTCACTTGTGCGAGCTGGCCCAGGCCATGATAGAGGCGCAAATGGGCGTCGCAGGCGACCTGGCCTGTGAGGAAGTGGATATCAGTGAATCCGACGTCCTGTTCGAGCGCTACGGCGTGTTGATTCCCGTGTTACAGCACCCGGACCAACGAGAGATGAACTGGCCCTTTTCGCCGGAGCAGCTACAGCAATTCATGCTCTCCTGATGCGCCAGGCGCAGCTGGCGGTCAGTCGTGTTTGCCCACGCGCACGGCCAGCACGTCACAGGTTGCACCGTGCAGGACACCGTTGGCTGTGGAGCCCAGCAACAGCGCCAGGCCATAGCGGCCGTGGCTGCCGATCACGATGAGGTCGGTTGCCAGCTCCTTGGCGGTGGTGTGTATTTCCACCTCCGGTTTGCCCAGCACGATATGCTGGTGTTCACCGTCAATGTCGTTACTTTCTGCAAAACGTAGCAGCTGCTGCGTGGCCTGCTGGTGAATTTCATCCTGGATGCCGGAAAAGTCCATTGGGATGTCGCCACCATAGGCAAAGCTCAGGGGCTCGATAACGTGGATGAGGTGAAGCTCCGCCTGGTTATTGGCGGCAATAGCCTGCCCGCGTTGCACCACGGCAGTAGAGTCTTCACTCAGGTCGATCGCTACCAGGATTTTTTTGTACTGGGACATCGTTATATTCCTTACTCAGAAACCTATGTAGTCACTTATAGCATAGAATACTGGCCGGGCAACGCCGTTTCCGCCCCGTTGCTGCGAAGATACACCCGGCATTGACCTGAATCAGGTAGAGGAATGCAGACCTATTTATTGATCCTGTTTATTGTGGCGCTGGCGCTGGCGCCCCTGTGGCATTTCATGCCCAGTAAGAGGCAGCGCAAAGCGGCCCGGATGCGGGAGTATGCCGCTGTACAGGGTCTGTTCGTGGAGTTTCGCAAGCTGCCCGGTGCCGAAACGGTCGCTGGACTGTCGCCAGGCGCCAAAGGTATGGTGATTTACTACGGCAAGCGCCTGCCTGCGGCCAGGGATGACCGGGTCCTCAGTGGTAATTGGGTGGTGGGCAATGATGGCTGGCGCAGCGTGGGTAAAAGGCTGCCAATACCCGCAGAGTTCCAGCAGTTGCCCGAGGGGATACTGGGCGCCGGTGTCGACTCATCCAGTTGTGGTATTTATTGGACGGAGGCCATCGGCCAGCAGGGTGAAACCTCGGCCGAAGAGCAGATTGTAGGGCAGATCAGGCAGGTTCTGGAATCCTGGTCCGAGACAATAATGCGCTGACAGTTGGCAATTTTTCTTGACCCCAACCTCATAGCGACATATATATGCCCCTTTTTTGCGCCGTTCATCACGGCGCTCCATTGATCAATTAGGCGTTCGACAGGAACTTATGGGTAAATCATTAGTTATCGTGGAGTCACCGGCTAAAGCCAAGACTATCAACAAGTACCTGGGCCCCGATTTCGTGGTGAAGTCCAGTGTCGGCCACATCCGCGACCTGCCAACCTCCGGCAGCACTGCCAATAAGGTAGATCCCAAGGCGCGCGCCGC
>CBDTVJ010000579.1:0-2701 GCA_965363655.1 uncultured Halieaceae bacterium
GATCGCTGGACCTCAGATTCTTTGGAATCGCGGCGTCGATAGCGTAATAAGTGTCAACAAATAATTGAGTCGAAAGGGACTTCTGGTACACGCCATCATGCGCACGCTTATTTGCGGTTTCACCGCAGGCCCATACCATGTCTCCGTTACCCCTTACGGCCACAATCTTTTACATGGTAGTCGCTTAGCAGATTTTGCGATGGATCTCACTATCGAACCATTGCGATGGAGTTCACTATCGAACCATTAAGGCGGTTATTTCCCTTCCTGTTGCTTGCCTCATATGGACTGTTCATGTGTGGTTATTTTTTCCTCGAGGACTACAGTAACCAGTATCGACTTTTTTCCCGATTTGTGTTTTTTTTCGGGCTTTTTGTGTTCGTGGCAGGCATTCGAGCCAACTACAGGCACCCGGTGTTCCAGGCGATTGCCATCTACATGCTCTACCTTCTGTTCAGCGGCTTTTGGCGTGACCCAATGGACTGGTTTCTTCTGGGCCAGAAGTTTGTAATATCCGTTTACATCCTCAGCTTTATTACGATTACTTATTTCCTTGTGCAATGGAACCGTGGCTTGTTTGAGCGCTTGATACAGCTCTGCATTGTGGTCGCAGCCGTGGCTGCGTTGATCAATATTTTTGTCTTTTATAGTGACAACCCCTTTCCCAGCACTCGATTGATGGGTATTGGAGCCTTAACTAATATCAATGAATTCGCCAATGTATATGGAGTTTACGCGCTACTGGCGGCAGGGCTTGCGCTACGCACGCAAAACATTTCTTACAAGGTGCTGCTATTAGTCGCCATCGGGATTTTCATGTCTTATGCGTGGTTTGGTCAAAGCCGAACGGCTTTTGTGTCCCTGATTGTCGCCCTAATGGCCCTGGTGGGAGCAACCGTCCAGGAAAAACGATGGCTGTATGCGGCGGTAGCGTTGCTGGCCACTTTTGGAGCGGCGCTGGTTGTCATGTTTCCCGATACGCTCGAGCAGGCAGTGCTCAGGGGAATCGGCTTGCGCCCACATATCTGGGCTAGCACCTGGGAAAAGGCTGTGTTGTCGCCTATCATCGGGCACGGCCTGACCATGGATATAGCGGTACAGGCCGGAGGAAGGCTAATCGAAACCGCACATAATGCCTACCTGCAGGTATTCTGGGAGGCAGGTGCGATAGGGCTTTTCCTTCTGCTGGTTCTGTTGCTACTCGCCTTTCGGAGCGCCTGGTCGCTGGGCCGGGAAATGGGCGACTATACTATTTTCAGCCTGCTCGTCTTCGCCTCCATCACAATGCTAACGGGGGTGGACACACTTATCGCACGACCCAGAGATCAATGGATGCTGTTCTGGCTCCCACTGGCACTGCTGCTCAGTTACCAGTCGCACAGTACACTGACCACTCTGCCGGGACCCCGGGCACGCAAACCGGGCGGGGCTTTGGACCGATGAAAAACAAGGTGTCGGATAGCACTTCACTCGCCGATATTCGGGTGAACACAGCGATTAGTATCATCATCCCAACATTTAGAGAAGTTGAAAATATCCCGTACATTCTGGCCCGACTTGATACTTTTCGGAAGGCGAATGATCTGGATATCGAAGTTCTGTTTATGGATGACAACAGTCAGGATGGCAGTGTAGAAGCGGTAAATGCCAGTGGCTTTGAGTGGGCCAGGATAATTGTACGTACGTCAAATCGCGGACTCAGTAACGCTGTGATTGATGGATTTCGCGCAGCATCTTTTCCAGTAATCGTGTGCATGGATTGTGATCTCAGCCACCCGCCAGAAAAAATTCCGCACATGGTAATGGGATTGGCATCTGGTCAACAAATGGTTGTTGGGTCGCGGTATGTACCAGGGGCTTCAACGGATGATGACTGGGGCTTGCTAAGATGGCTAAACAGTATTGTAGCGACACTTCTTGCTCGCCCATTGACGTCTGTCAGAGACCCTATGTCAGGCTTTTTCCTGATGCTCAAATCAGATTTTGACCAGTCAGAGAACCTTAGTCCTATCGGCTACAAAGTTGCACTGGAATTGATTGTTAAATGCGGGTTTGAAAACGTCGGAGAGGTTCCTATTCATTTCTCGGATCGTGTTCATGGCGATAGTAAACTGACTATCAAGGAACAGTTAAAATATATACAGCATCTACGGCGGCTGTATATTCACAAGTTTAAAAATACGATGCACGTTCTGCAGTTCCTGGTCGTCGGCGCCTCCGGACTTGTCGTCAATCTGACTGTGTTAACTTTGCTCCTGGCAATGAGTTTGCCCGAATATCTCGCCCTCGCCGGCGGAATTGGCGTCAGTGTGATTACAAACTTTCTTCTAAATCGTCGCTTTACTTTCAGCTATGCCCGCGATGGCGACTTCCTCAGTCAATTTATCGCATTCCTTGGCGCATCCGCTTTCGGCGCAGTTGTCAATTATTCGGTTGCGCTGTTTCTGCGAAACTACGTTTTGCCTGACACTCCCTACGCGCTGTATATTGCAGCAGTCACCGGTGTGCTAGCGGGAGTGACGTTCAATTTTATAGGAAGCAGGTACTTTGTTTTTCGAGAACGGTTTTTCCGTGAATAATCATGGACACCCGATACGAGCGAAAGGAGGCCTGTTTGGGATTCAATAAGCTGATTGCCAAGCTATCTCCCGATACCATTTTTGTCTGGTGTGCACTGTACGGCATGGCTATTTTTGCGACT
>CBDTVJ010000580.1:0-2701 GCA_965363655.1 uncultured Halieaceae bacterium
TTTCATAAACGCCTATTGCAGTTAAGCTTTCTTACGCTTCACTACACCCAGACCCAGAAGGGCTGCACCGAATAACCAGGCTGCTGCGGGGATGGGGACGAGGGTATTACCTGTGTAGATTTCATCCATACCAAAAACCGCTGCACCTGATAAGTTGGCAATTAGGGTTACTTCTCCTTGGTCGGTTATGATCCCCAGAAACCCAGAGCCGGTTGGCAAATATTTACTGAATGGTATCAACGTCCCCTGTACCTCGATAATAAGCTCACCTTGTATAATCCAGTCAGCACCGAAGCCTATAACTTCATACATTTCAGGGTAGTCAAAAAATGACAGTGTTGCGCTAACATCACCCAAATAGTACGTGGAGCCATTTGGCGATAGCGCATCCGAAAAGGGGTCGGGCGTGAAAGAACTATCTATTGAATTTAATCCAGGTGCTCCAGGAATATCGACATAAAACGGATGAAAACTGTTGAGACCGGTGGATAAACTGCCAGTCGGAACCGACTCGAAATTCTGATCATGAAAATGCCCAGTAGGAATCGCGAGTACAGCAGTCTCCCAGGCCGTCCGATCTGTATATACGACTACAGCCGCTTGTGTCGATGATGCGAATAGAGCTGATAGAACCGCGAATAGATAAATAATCTTGAGTGGTCTTTCGATGATTACGAGAATTTTCATGACTAGGCTTCCCTTTGTAATGGGGATCAATGTGTTTAGAAACTCGCGACTAACAACCTACAGGCATTGGGAGATTCTCCGTAGAGAGTTTAACGCTGATGCCTTCCTACGCTTGACCGCACCCAAGCCAAGCAGGGCTGAACCGAATAGCCAGGCTGCTGCAGGTACAGGTACTGGCGACAAGGTGTCTACCCCCCATGTGCCACCAACCACAAAGCCACCGCGAATCTTTCCGATTCTAGGATCGATGATAGCGGTGGGATTATCAAAAAAAGAACGTTCTGATATATGGAAGTCGATGAATTCGATGGAGCCCTCGATAAACTTAACTTTGGGCCATCCGGGAAACGATACATCATCACTATTTATAAATGTCTGTCCGAATATCGTTAATGATAAACTGAACGAAGTCTGAGGGAGTAGTTCATCCCCAGTAATAAGGTCAGTGTTATCATAGGTGACGTCAATGGCTCCCGTTTCTCCGAGACCTGGCCCCGAAATGACCTCAACACTCAAAAATTCTGTCACTATCGCTGCTTGTGCAGGACTCCAAATTACAAGAGCCAATAGAGCAACCAGCCCTAAAAACCAGTTTTTTAGACGTTTGTTCATGAAACTGTCCTCAAGTGTAATGAAGCCCGAACCATTATGGTACTGAGCAACGCATTAACCATGCTTGATGTAGGTCAATAGGCAGGGCTTTTCGCAAAGACAGCTATCGCCACCAAGATGCGTCTGAATAGCTATAGCCGAACTCTCCCGGGCGCGGCCGGCACGACTACTGTGTAAATGGTTGCAAAATCAGGGAATAATTACTCCTCGCACGATGTCTCTTGAGAAGCGTTAAGGGACCTCTTCTGGAACCCTGGCCAGCTCGATCATTTAGACCGTATCGCCTAATAGCGGTCGTAAGGGTCTGCTATGCTTGAAGCCAGATCACGAAGCACAAGCGAGCGCTCCTGAAAGACAGAATTCTGTTTTTCACTGGGCTAAGTACAATAAATAAACTGTTTTGGTAGGAAAACCCGATGAGATACTTTGAATACTACGAGCTTGGTCGAGAAGTTGAAATTGAGGGTAAGTATCTTATTACGGAAGAAGAGATCATGGAAATTGGTAATAGATGGGACCCCCAACCCTTCCATACGGATATAGAAGCAGCTAAGGAGAGTCATTTTGGTGGCTTGATTGCTTCTTCCGTTCATCTTATTGCTGTCGCTGTTTCGCTAGCAACCGGTGCCAAAGATGAAGACAAAACAGCCGCTATTAGCTCTCTGGGTTTCAACAAAATGCGCCAACTTACCCCTGCACGACCAGGAGACGAATTATCATTGCGCTGTAAAGTTCTTGAGCAGCGGTTGTCCAAAAGCAAACCCAATTTAGGCATCATTAACTTTGGGGCCGAGGTTTTTAACCAAAAAAATGAAATTGTATTCCAATATGAAAATGCGGCGCTTGTAAAGTGTAAACCATACAAGGCTAGTCACTGAATTCAGCACTGCATGCTAAGCGACCCCCCTGAACAAGTTAGTTATGCTGGTTCGTTTAGGCCGCTTTGTCCTACAAGCGGCCGTTAGCTTGGGCCGCTTTTTCCTATTAGGGAACCTTCCATTTTCTGGAGGGCCGAGCGAACCATCTTGTAGTTCAGGTATAGGGCGTCCGACTGCTGGATATGGGCGGAATCGGGCAGGAGGTATTCGCAGGCGGCAGCCGTTGCCCGGGTGCTTATAATCCGGCCGGCAAAATCTTTGCGGGTCAACAACGGCAGGCGGCCGGAGTGATCGATATGTGCGTGGGAAAGCACCACATTGGTAATAAGCCGGGGATCAAACGGCATTACCGTGTTCTTTTCCTTGGATTCCCTGCGGCGCCCCTGGAACATTCCGCAGTCAAGCAAAATGCGATCCTGCTCGGTGGTTATCAGATACATGGAACCGGTTACTTCCCGTACTGCCCCATAAAATGATACATGCATATTTTCTTCTCCTCATACTGGTTGCTGGTTGCTCGATAC
>CBDTVJ010000581.1:0-2673 GCA_965363655.1 uncultured Halieaceae bacterium
GGCAGCTCGGGGAAGAGGGTAAGCCCGTGTACGCGCTGGAGGGCGGTGCCTTCGTGTGCGGTGCGGCGGTACAGTGGTTGCGTGATGGCCTGCAGATAATCAAGACATCCTCGGCTATTGAAGCCCTGGCGGGCCAGGTTGATGATCATGGTGGGGTGGAATTCGTGCCGGCGCTGACCGGTCTTGGGGCACCGCACTGGGCGCCCGAAGCTCGCGGGACACTGACTGGCGTTACCCGGGGCACAGAGCGAGGCCATATTGCCCGCGCCACGCTCGATGCGATGGCGCTGCAAAACGCTGACATCCTGCGTGCCATGGAAAGTGATCTTGGCAAGCGCATGAAGCCGTTGCGAGTGGATGGCGGCGCTGCGGCCAATAACCTGTTGATGCAGATCCAGGCCGATGTGCTGGGCCGCAGGTTGATCCGTCCGCAGGTCATTGAAACTACGGTGGCAGGTGCCTGCTACCTCGCGGGTCTGGGTATCGGTCTGTGGCAGGGGCCGGCTGAAGTCAAAAAGATCTGGCGCGCAGAGCGCGAGTTCTCTGTGGAGATGAGTGCCGCCGCGCGGCGCAACCGTATGGCGTCCTGGAATGATGCCTTGCAGCGAACCCTGCTGTAGCACGGTCGGATAACACCCGTGGCTGACATCCTTCCCTTTCGCAAACCCACCCTCAAGGAAAAGCACAAGGGCAATACCCTGTGTAAACACGGGCACCACAAGTGGGTGGTGGACAAAGAAAAGCAGTTTGACGTGAAGCAGGGGGAACTCGTCACCCTCTACCGCTGCTGCCGTTGCGGCAAGCAAAAAGTGAAATCTCACTGAGTCCCGTCTTTAGTACCTGGTGACCTACACATAAATCCCGGTGGTTCGATTTTCTATTACGCGCGGCTGTGGCCCTGTGCGCTTGTTGCGTAATATGGCTTTCAGCACTCAATCCCACAGCGTTAAGGAAGACTTATGCGTATAGCAATTATCGGGGCGGGCCCCGCTGGCATAGCCGCAGGGCACGAACTGCTGCAGCAGGGGTTTTCCGAGTTCACTATTTTTGATTCACTGGACGCTCCCGGTGGCACCTGGCGCCTGCACTCCTATCCCGGCCTGGCCTGCGATGTGTGGGCCCATTCTTATTCCTTCTCCTATGCGCCCAACCCCGACTGGAGTGCCAGTTTCGTTGGCTTTGCCGAGATACAGGCCTACCTCGCGGATTGCGCGACCCGCTTTGGCCTGGACCCCCATATACAACTCAATACCCGTATCAGCAGGGCTGAGTATGTGCAGCCCGGCCATTGGAAGCTCGATGCAGATACCGGGCCGCTGGGCGAGTTCGACATCCTCATCAACGCCATGGGCAACCAGCACACCCCGCTGTACCCCAATGTCGAAGGTATGGACGACTTCCAGGGAGATAGCTGGCATGCCACCCGCTGGAATCACGATGTGGATCTGAAAGGCAAGCGTGTGGTCGTGGTTGGCTCCGCCGCCAGCGCGGTACAGATCGTACCCGAGTTGGCGAAGGAGGCGGGGCAACTCACCGTGCTGCAGCGTTCCGCCAACTGGATTATGCCGCGCAATCGCAAGGAGTACAGCGCTGCCAAACGCTGGCAATTTCGCCATTTTCCCGGGCTGATCAGCGCCACCCGCTGGGTACAGCGGATGATGATGGGCCAGGTAGAATACGCAGTGACCATTGGGCACAAGCGTATGGACCAGTTCGAGGGCATGGTTAAAAAGTACATCGATAGAGCGATAGAAGATCCTGCCGTGCGCGAAAAACTGCTTCCCGATTCTCGCTATGGCTGCAAGCGAGGCCTGGTATCGGATGACTTTTATCCCGCCCTGAATCGCGACAATGTGGAGTTGGTTGCGGAGGGCTTGGCCAGTGTAACTGCCGGCGGCATCGTTACCAGCAGCGGTCGAGCCATCGAGGCGGATGTAATCATCTACTGTACCGGCTACAAAATTCTCGATTACGACCGTTTCGACGTGGTCGGCAAAGACGGCCAGCTCCTGGGTGATGTAATGGGCGATGAACCCCGTGCCCACAAGGGTATCTCAGTGCCTGGATTTCCCAATTACTTCTTTGCCGTGGGTCCCAATGGCCTGGTGTTGAATGTGTCCTATTTTGTGACAGCAGAGCGCAATATAGAAACTATCGTGGACTTGATCGGTGATCTGCAGGGGGCTGGCAAACAGTCTATGGAGGTAAAGCGTGAAGAGTTTGAGAGTTACAATAATGCGTTGGACGAGAAGTTTTCCAAATTTAGCTGGGCAGCGCCGGACTGCCATAGCTATTACACCAATGCTTCGGGACATGCCTCCTTTTTGTTTGCTGGAAATTTCAAGGAGTGGGTGGAGCTACACGAAGCTACGGACTTGAACGAATATAACTTGGCTTGATGTTTTTGTCGTTTGCCTTGTGCCGCCACTCTCGGTCGTCTAAAGCCTCATGCGGTTGGAACCCCACGCCCTTATGAGGCTTTAGACGACCGAGAGTGGCTGTATCGTAGTATACGAAAAGGGATGATCAAGGAGCTGTCTGGTATAGAAGGTCCACTTAAGGGCCTGAAGTTCGAACCGCAAGTGGACCTTCCATACCAGACAGCGGGTTCAACACACCTACGTCGACAACCCGAAGAAGCGCCATTCAGGCCCAGCCAGAGTCAGGCAGAAA
>CBDTVJ010000582.1:0-2668 GCA_965363655.1 uncultured Halieaceae bacterium
GGGAGAACCTGCCGCAGGTGCTGCAAACTCTTGTGCTTGGCGCACTTGTTCTAATGATATCGCTTGTTCTATCTGAGCTCACCAACAGGTTGTTCCTTGCTCAAAGCACCTCAGCGTTGACCATTATTCTTCTCACCTCGCTGGGTATGGCGTTGTCTTTTGTTCCAAGGGTGCGCGCCTTGGCATTGTCCTACAAGACAGGCATGTATCTTATCTATGTGTTTTGTTTTTCTGTAGCGACGATGGCGAGCCTGAATGACTTGGCTGCGGTTAGTTCCAGTATTGCCATGTTCGTGCTCGGCACGGTAGCAGGCAGCCTCTTTTTGCATGCAATACTGTGCAAGTTGGCAGGCATAGACAGTGATACTTTCGTCGTGACCTCTGTGTCGGCAATATGTAGCCCGCCCTTTGTGCCTATGATAGTAAAGGCGCTGGGTAATCCTGGCGTCCTGTTGTCAGGCATGACGACAGGAATCATTGGTTATGCGCTGGGTAATTACCTGGGCATAAGTCTGGCACTATTTTTACAAGCTTGAGGCAAAGTCAATGGACGAGAAGGCAAGTCAGCAACTGCATAAACCCATGCCGGACATGGGTCAGGATAGCGCCGATATTCTTCAGCAACTTGATGCCTTTAAAGAGCACGATCCGAACTATAAGGATGGCAGGGTGTGGAGCCTTGTTTACTATTTGAACGAAGATCACTCGGATTTTCTAAAAGAATCCTATCATCGTTTTGCCTGTGAAAATGGGCTTAATCCCACCGCGTTCAAGAGCCTGAAAAAATTCGAAACTGATGTTATCAGCGCTACGGCCGATATTCTTAATGGTACTAAAGACGTCTGCGGCGTTGTTACCTCAGGCGGTACCGAGAGCTGTTTGATGGCAGTAAAGACATACAGGGACATGGCCAGAGATAAGCGCGGGGTTAAACGCCCTGAAATGATTATGCCCGAGTCGGCACATGTTGCCTGGTTTAAAGCGTCCGAATATTTTGGTGTAAAAATCCGCCTTGTTCCCCTGCTCGATGACTTGACCCCGAATCTTAAAAAGCTAAAATGCATGATTAACCGCAACACGGTAATGATATTGGGGAGTGCGCCGGAGTATCCGCACGGCACCATTGATCCCATTGCGGCCATGGGAGAGATTGCACAGAAACGGAAGATACCGCTGCATGTTGATGCTTGCGTGGGTGGGTTTATTCTTCCCTTCATGGAGATGAATGGCGAAGAAATTCCCCTGTGGGATTATCGGGTGCCGGGAGTGACATCAATTTCCGCTGATATCCACAAGTATGGTTACGCCGCAAAAGGTGCCTCAACCATTACTTACCGCAACATGGATTATCTGCGATACCAGATGTTCGTATACCAAAACTGGCCTGGCGGTGTGTTTGCTTCATCCGCATTGTTGGGTACGCGCCCGGGTGGGGCTTATGCCGCAGCCTGGGGAGTATTACAGTATTTTGGCAAAGCCGGATATCGGGCGCTGGCAAAAGACACGCTTGAAGCCGTGAGTCGGCTGAAAGCGGGGGTGGGGGAGATTCCCGAGCTGGAAGTGATGGGGAATCCTCAGGGCCCGCTTTTCGCTTTTAAGTCCACCAGTCCTGATCTCAATATTTATGCTGTTGGCGACCAGATGGATGCAATGGGCTGGCAGGTTAACCGTAACCAGTATCCATCAGGACTGCATGCTATGGTGACTGCGCAGCATTTGAAGGTGGTCGACCAATATCTGGATGATTTGAAAAAATCGGTGGAGATTGTCAGGGCCAATCCGGAACTTGCGGGCGAAGGGGGCGCTGCCACTTATGGCATGCTCGCTCATGTACCTCTGCGTGGAATGGTGAAAAAGAAAGTACTGGAAATGTATTCTGAACAGTACAAAGCTGGGGGCGGAGAATTGGATATGTCTGCTGAGCAGACGAATTCAGGCACAGGTAAGGGTTTGGTGGACAGGATGCTGGCATGGTGGGTTGCGCGTGAGACCCGCAGGGGTTCCGGCGGTTAAACTCGGCAATCGGTACCAATGTAATGAACCATCCCCATTCTCGCAGCAGCATGGCTATTCGGGTCAGCCCTCCTGGGCCTCGGTGCAATCAAACACAGAAAAGCCTGACAGCTCCGCATAGCTCAACAAGGGATGCTCCTTACCGTGAGGGGCATCCCCAGCCCCATTTCTGTACACCCATTGACAGTTCAGACCCTGCAATCAAACATACTCCACCAACCGATTGCATCCGCATAGCACATTGTCTGGAATTGCCCCCGCTTCAAAAGGGATGGTTATAGCCTGTCCCGATCTGAACAAGGCTGGTGTAGCTCAGTAGGTAGAGCAGCTGATTTTTAGGACCTCGGAGGACTTCCGAGGGTGTCGCCAAGCCAATGAAAAGTAACGTTTTTACTCTGCCCCGAAACATCACAATTCCCTGACTTAACCTATACCGAAGATTGCCTGTTGGTGGTTTGCTGTGGATGTCTTGTAATGCATGCGCAGGGTGGTGATGGCTACTGAAGGTATTCTGAAGTGGGCCACGGTAACGTCCATTTTTCCCGATAGCGGACCTTCAGGCCTGGATGAGTGTAGGGGCCGCTGCCACCTCGAAGCGGACTAAATTTGGCTGCGTTTTCGACTGAAATTTAGTCTCTTATGTGCCATGTCGAGA
>CBDTVJ010000583.1:0-2661 GCA_965363655.1 uncultured Halieaceae bacterium
GCCATTACTGCAGCCACTGATTGCGATGATCGCTACCAGCGACAGCGCCTTGAGATGGTTCGGATAGATCGACAAAGCGGACACCTTCATTACTTTACTTTCCTGGAAATACTACTAAGAATTGGCGACTATAGGCCCTTGAGCCAGAGCGCCAACATTCTTTTAATTGTTATTTCAATGGTGAGTTATAGAACCCGAGCATATCCCATTCAACAGTAATAGGACAAAAGGGCCCATCGGCTCGACCAAATGGTTATTTACACTGCCTGACTGTAACATGCTCTCTCGCAGGGCTGTTACACCGCAGCCCGATATCAGCCCCCCAAAAAGCCCCGATCGCCCCCATTTTCCGCCCTGCCCTGCACATGAACCGTTTAACCGTATAAACGATGGCGTCAATGTGCCTTGTCTTCGATAATGGTGAGATAAGGATATACACAATAATAACGCCACCACTCAAACGCCCCAGAGCCATCAAGCACTATGCCAAACACAGCTGAACGCCAAGCGCCGCCCAAAGACAGCGCCGAGACACGCGCCAGCGACCTGCTGTCAGAAATGTCCCTGTCCGAGAAGATCGGGCAAATGTGCCAGGTCAATTGTAATTCTCATGACCTTCACCAGCAGATCCGTGCAGGCGAGGTCGGCTCCGTGCTCAACGAAGTGGACCTGGACGCGGTTAATGAACTGCAGCGTGTTGCTGTGGAGGAGAGCCGTCTGGGCATCCCACTGCTGATAGGCAGGGATGTGATCCATGGCTTCAAAACAATCTTCCCCATCCCGCTGGGGCAGGCCGCCAGCTGGAACCCGGACCTGATCCGCCACGGCGCACGGATCGCAGCACTGGAAGCATCCACCCATGGTGTCAACTGGACGTTTGCGCCCATGATCGATATCACCCGGGATCCCCGCTGGGGACGCATCGCCGAATCCCTGGGCGAGGACCCGTATCTCTGCAGCCAGCTCGGCGTGGCGATGGTTCAGGGCTTCCAGGGTGAACAACTGGCTGCACCTGGGTCTATCGCTGCCTGTGCCAAGCATTTCGCCGGCTACGGTGCCGTTGAGGGCGGGCTGGACTATAACACCGCCAATATCCCGGAGAACGAACTGCGCAATGTCTACCTGCAGCCGTTCAAGGCCGCCGCAGAGGCCGGGGTCATGACCTTCATGTCGGCGTTCAATGACCTCAATGGTGTACCCACATCCGGCAATGAATTCCTCACCAAACAGGTGCTGCGCGGCGAATGGCGCTTCCAGGGCTTTGTGGTGAGTGACTGGGACTCCATCCACCAGCTGTCAGTGCACGGCTTCACCGCCGGTGACAAGGAAGCCGCCTTTGAAGCCGCCAACGCCGGCGTCGACATGGAGATGGCCAGCCGCACCTATGCCAATCACCTTGCTGAGCTGCTGCATGAGGGGCGACTCAGCGAGCAGGATATCGACAGCATGGCCTACAACATTGTGCTGGCCAAGGTGCGCCTGGGCCTGTTTGAAAATCCCTACACTACGCCGTCGCACTTCCCGGCATTGCTCAACGATGAGCATCTGCAGGCGGCAAGGGAAACGGCACGGCAGAGCTGTGTGCTGCTAAAGAATGAGCATCAAACCCTGCCCTTGTCAGCCGAGCACCTGTCCTCGCTGGCCGTCATCGGTCCGCTTGCCGATGACCCGTATGAGCAGCTGGGAACGTGGGTCTTCGACGGCGAATCCGCAGACAGCCAGACCTGCCTGCAGGCCATTGAGGCGCAGGTGGGCGATAGCGTGGCGGTGCACTGGGCGCCCGGGCTGGAATCTTCCAGGCACCGGGATCATCATGGCTTTGAGCATGCGGTACAGGCGGCGAGGGACAGCGACGCCGTAGTTATGGTGCTCGGTGAGGAATCCATCCTCTCCGGCGAGGCACACTGCCGCGCCGATATTGACCTGCCCGGCGCCCAGGAACACCTGATCGAGGCGATTGCAGCAACTGGAAAACCTATTGTACTGGTGATCATGGCAGGACGGCCCTTGACCCTGTCGAACATCATCGACAAGGTCGACGCCATACTCTACGCCTGGCACCCGGGCACCATGGGTGGGCCCGCCATCGCCGATCTGCTGTTCGGGCTCGAATCACCGTCGGGCAAACTGCCGGTGACATTCCCGCGCGTGGTGGGACAAATCCCGATCTATTACGCGCGCAAAAACACCGGCCGCCCGCCCTCCCACGAGAGCATCACCCACATCGACGATATCGATGGCAAGGCCGCGCAAACCTCGCTGGGCATGTCTGCCTTTTACCTCGATGCAGGTTTCACACCGCAGTTTCCCTTTGGCTATGGTCTGTCCTACTCCCATTTCGAGTACAGCGACATCGCCGTGTCCGCTGAACACGCAGCACTGGGCGAAGACATCGAGATCAGCGCCACCCTTTACAATGCCGGTGGCTGCGAAGCGGTAGAAGTGGTGCAACTCTACGTGCGCGACCTGGTGGGCAACGTGACGCGCCCGGTACGCGAACTGAAGGGTTTTACACGAGTGCGCCTCGGCGCTGGCGAGCACCAACGGGTCAGTTTTACCTTGCGCAGCGAAGATCTCGCCTTCCACAACCGCAAAATGGAATTGGTAACCGAGGCGGGCCAGTTTCACGCCTGGATTGGCGGCAACTCCGATGCCGAGCTG
>CBDTVJ010000584.1:0-2657 GCA_965363655.1 uncultured Halieaceae bacterium
CCACAGCGCAACCGGATACCCAGGCGCTGTACATCTCTGAAATACTGCCGTCATATCCCAGCGAAGAGGTCAGTGAGGTCGCGTCCATGCCGGGAATAAGGTCGAAATAATCCGCGTAGCTCAGTGCCAGGTTTACGTAACCTGCGTGGGGGCACTCCACGCCCTTTGGCAAGCCGGTAGTTCCGCTGGTATAGAAAATGGCAGCCAGTCGCTGAGTCGGGTCATCCAGCCAGTTGGGCGGTTCGCCGGGCTGCATGTTTTCCGGTATTGCCAGAACATCCAATGTTGGCAACTGGCGAAAGCTGGCTTCGCCCCGAGTTAGAATAACCGCCGGCTGTGCATCGTTGAGCATGTGGGACAGCAGCGCATCCGGCAAGCTCGTGTCGAGAAATAGTACTGTGCCGCCCGCCTTGAGGATGCCCAGATGGGATGCCACGATCTGCCAGTTATCCTGGGTCATCGCTACGGCCACCACTTGATCCGGGCCACAGAGGAAGGGGGAGAGAGCCGCCGCTATATTTTCGGCTCGTGCGTCGAGCTCAGCGAAAGTGAGGGACTCACCGGTATGAGGGATCTGTAAAGCTGTTAAGTGCGGAAACTTCTTGGCACTGCGAGAAAATATTTCCGTGAGCCACTGGACGTCGTCCTGGTGTGGAACATTTACCAAGTGCCTATCTCCAAAGACATCCGTCAGGCTGTACGGGCAGGTGTCTGCCTGCCCATGCGGCACTTTTTCCGCCGCCCAAAGGTAACGCCTCCATGCCACGTAAGCCACTACGATGAAGGCGGTTGCAAAAAGAATTACTGCCATAGCGTATTAGTCAGTCGAAGTATCGCTGCAGTGATCCGCTCCGACGAACGTCCAGAGTGATGCAGTGGAAACCGCCTCCCATCATTTTAGAGTGTCTCAGTTTGAGCGGGATGACATCAATGCCCTGACTCTCAATTAGCTTGATTAGCGCGGTTTGGTCCCGGTCGACTACAACCAGATTCGGATTGATGCTGAAAAGGTTCATGTCGATCCACTTGCTGCCAATACTCTTGGATAAATAGTCGGCGCCAAAATTATCCGTATTCTCCATCGGAGGGCTGTAAATGATCTCCCACTGTTTTAGAACTTCCGGCAGAGTGTCATCATTGATTCGGCTCGGATTGCACAGCATTAATCCAGGGCGCAATGCGACAAAGGTCGAGTCAATATGGCTACCATAATAGACATCTTTGAGAAAATGAACCCGGTATTCATCACCTAACATTGTCTGCAACCACTGCCCACCCATTTCGTTGCCCGTGGCGCTGACGAGGTAGATCAGGTCCTTGCCCATTCGCAGTACATTTGCCGCATCAAAGGCCGGTTCGTCGTTACGGGGTGTGGGCTTGTTCAGGTCAACGTCGAACAATGAGTCCAACAGCATGGGTTTAGGTGCACCGTACCATTTTGCGCCTGAATTCATATAGTCGATCATCAGCTTGCGATAGCTGAACGATTCCTGAGCGCGGCTGCGTATGACATTGGGTGTTTCGATTATCTGATCGCCGATGACAAGCATGATATCGCGCGGGCAATAATTGTAATAACCCTCAGATTCCCAATGGATGGTGGAAAACTTGTCTTCATGGGCCCAGGTCTGCGGGCGCTTGACGGTAACACCCTGTCCCTCCAGTACGGCGACAAATTCGTTCAGGTCCTCTTCCGTTTCATCAATAATCCACTGGGGGAAAGGGCCCTGCGGTATGTCAGCCAGTGAACGATCGGGAAACTCGGCCAGTTGGGTACTTTTGTCTGCAGTGGGAAATCTGGCTCGCAGCGGGTTACCTACGATCACTTCCTCCAGTTGATCCCACTCATTGCAACTCCAAACAACAGACATACTTATGTAATCCTCTTACGAATGAATGGTCTAAATGCTCAGGGCAGGAAAGACTCGACCCGTGTCCCACCACCGTCCTCGGCTATCCGCTTATGCACGAGATCGGCAACCGCAAGATCAAGCACGCCCAAACCAAAAGGAGAGAAAATTATCTTGCGCTCATCGCGCTCGGGCAAATTGACATTGCCCAGCAGAATGTCCCCCAGAGAACTGTGGACGAAATCTGTATTGCCTGATTTTTCTGATGCAAGCTGAATCGAGGTAGCCGCCCGGTTCACGTGATCGAGATCGTCGACTATATTGTGATTTGAGAGAATTGCACCCGCACTCAAATCACGTAGTGATACATGGAGAATGGTGGCACCGGCAGGGCAGGCATCGAGATCGTCCACGTAAGGCGCGATGGCGGTGGTTGCAAATGACACCATCGGGCATTCGCTTAGCAGCTCCTCCAGGCTTGCGGCCACTCTGACATCAGCACTGGATGGCTGTGCAGGCAATGCCGCAGCAAAAGCTTCTGCGCGGGCTGGATCGAGGTCGAACGCCATCAAACGCTTAACATTGGGCCAGATTATTGTGAGGTACTGTGCAACCGCGGTATTGATCGGGCCGCAACCGACGAAGCCGATCGTCTCGGGCTCTCCCTGAGCAAGTACCTTTGATGCCAGCGCGGCAGATGCTGCGGTGCGCTGTTTGCTGATTATCGACCCTTCGATAAACACTTCCGGTCGGCCTGTGACACGATCATTCAGGATCATGACCGCCGAAGCCCTTTCAATGCCCCGG
>CBDTVJ010000585.1:0-2654 GCA_965363655.1 uncultured Halieaceae bacterium
GTTGAGTGGGTTGCTGATTATGGTAATCATGGTCCTTTTAATCGTGTTTGAAGTTCGTCAGCGCCAGGGTAGTGAGCGAGCAGCGCAAATGGTTGCTGCCTTCGAGGTGCAACCGCTGGGGGACATCGGTGCAACAAAAACCCTGAGAATTCTACCGCTGCTAGAGTATTACGCCGCCGATCCGGGCCTGGTCACCGAGGTGGGTGTCTCCTACCTGGTGGAAACCGACGAACATCGTATCCTCTACGACGTAGGCCAGAATCCTGACGGTGGCTCGCCTTCGTCGTTGGAGAAAAATATGCAGGCCCTCGGTATTGAACTGGAAACTATCGACATGGTTTTCATTTCTCACAACCACTTGGACCATGTGGGTGGTCTACATTGGCAGCGGATGAATACTTTTTCGTTGGGAAGGGAGCAGGAACCTTTTGCCAACCCCCGCACCCAGCTCGTGGCGCCTGACTTGATGACCTACCCAGGGATGGGCACTGTATACGCTAATAGGCCGATGCAGATAGGTGCTGGTGTCGGCAGTACCGGGCTGGCCACCACTGGCACCATTCCCCGGCAGCTGGCAGCGGGTTGGATTGAGGAGCACTCACTTGTGGTCAACGTGGAGGGGCTTGGCGGAGTTATTATCGTCGCCTGTGGCCACCAGCCCATACCGAATCTGATCAAGCGCTACGATGAGGTGTTCAGTACACCGCTCTTCGGCGTGGTAGGCGGGCTGCACTTTCCCGTGCCCGAGGGGCGCCTGACATTTGGACCCATTGATGTACAGCGCCGGCTGGCCTCGGGAGACGGGTTGTTCAACCCTTTGGGCATGGAGGAGGTCCGAGAGCAGATCGCGATGCTAAAAAGGCGCAATCTTGGCATCATTGCGGTCAGTGCCCACGACAGTAGCGACGAGGTTATAGAAATGGTCCGTGAGGAGTTTGGTGAGGCACACCGATATATCCGTGTCGGTGAGGAAATCGTCATCGGTGCCCCGTGAGCGTCGGGTTTGAACATGGTTTGTTGGGGGAGGTGAGGTGGTGTTCGACTGGGGCTCTATTGAGCCTGGAGAGGGTCGGTTTGGGAGGCTGGCTGGAGTAAGTTGAAGGTGACCTGCCAGCTTAAGGGACCGAACTCTCGAACATGGGGAAGAACAGCCAACCTGTTGATTCCGTGGCTGAATTAGGAATTCACCAGGGACAGGTATTGATGGTGGTTGTCGAACATATACAGCGCAACAGGTGACTGCTGAACTGTTTTCATTAAATTTGAATGCTTGATTCCTTTTGCGCCAGTGTTCAGAATTACAGTGCAACAAGCACCTGTGTTTGCTTGCTGCCGCTTTTGGTTTAATACAGCAGGTAATAATGTGGTTTTCTTATGTTAAAAGATAAAGTTCAGACGGCACTTGCAGATATGACCTTCTGTGTTGTCGACAGTTTCACCCGTGCGTCCAACAGGCTTTTGCTTCCTGTAATCAGTACGGGAAGGCCATTTTCCTACTACCGAAAAATATTCTTTGATAATAAACCTGGCTCCACAGTGCTGCGGGAATTGCAGGGGCAATGCGTCCTTGATATTGGGTGTGGGCTTACACCCTATGTATCGGATTCCATGTTCCAGGCATGCCACAATGCCGGTGTGGATTTTTATGGCATTGATCCAAAACTCGCGGAAGGGTTCAAGCTCGGCCCTTTCGACAGGGCCAAGATTATGGCCACTGGAAGCGGGAAAATAAACCATGATGCTCCAGGCCTGGAGAAGGGCATCGCTACTCTTGCCGATGATTTGCCCTTTGATGATGAATCTGTTGACTTGATACTGTCATGTTATGTGCTGCTTGCCTGGATTGGCGATGAGGACAATCTCGAAAGTATTTTTCGCGAATTCCATCGTGTGTTAAAGCCCGGAGGTGAGGTAAAAATCTTTCCTGCACCCAATTATGATGCTGGCAAAATCAGGCTTCCTGGATTACAGCGGGTTATGCGAGGATTTGACGTTAAGCAGGAATTCTTTGCCAGTGTTTTGCATATGACCCAGTTCCCCCCTGCTTATATGCGGACCATGCTAGCGACAGAGCATGATGGACCTTTCAGATTTAGAGAAACAGGACACAAATAAAAAAATAGCGGGTGTATCGTAGAAAAGTCTCGAAATTGGCGCGCAATGACTATGTGCTTTTCCCCATATGTTCTAGCGTTTCAACTAACATTGGTCACGAGTCACTCGACCTTGTCGTCGATCTTGCGCAGGTCTGGAAAGGCCAGTTTCGAGAGGACTGTTCTTGCACGCTGAATGCAGTAACATGCGTTGTTTAGTCTATTTTTGAGGAAGCGTTTTTTTGAAGCCTGTAAGTCGTGTTTATCGCTCTAGAGAGAAATCGATACTCTTACACCGGATCGCCCTTGTACAACCTTTTGCGGAGGCGCTGGTGGACATAGGCGCGCCCGCTGAAACTGGTTTTGCAAAGGCTGGCTTGCCGTATCACGCGCTTGAGAGAGTCGACAACTTCGTTCCCACGGATCGATTCTGGCATTTTCTGGTCGACATGGCGCACAGTCAAGGCATGCCGGATCTCGGTTTTATTGTGGGGCAACGATATGGAGCTGACGTTGTTGATCCTCATTTGACAAACCTGCTATCCGAGTCGCCCACTCTGT
>CBDTVJ010000586.1:0-2631 GCA_965363655.1 uncultured Halieaceae bacterium
TTTCACGACAGCCTCACGTCGTTCCTGGCCAACCGGGAAAATGGGAATGCGCCCCTTTCCGCTGGCGTGTGTTCTGTCCTGAAACGGACGAGCCCCGACAGTGTCTAACGTTGTAATAATTACCCAGGAGAAGGAGAGAAACGCAGTGAAACGATACCGGGTTGCCGCCTTGTTCGGTCTGGGGCTATTGCTCCAGACGACGTCCGCCGCTGCGTGGTTACAGTGGTACCAATTGCCGATACCTTTTGGACCGCCTCTGGCCATGTGGTTTCATCAGAACACCCCGCCAAACCCGACCACAGAGGTCGCGCCCGGGTTTTCGTTCTACCAGGGATTCCCGACCTGGGGTACACCGGGCTTCTCGTTCTACCAGAGTGCTGCACCGGTGCCGGGTCAGATGCAACCCTGGTATTGGCACCAGCAATCCGTTCCCGGCGGCGCAGTTTCCGGATGGAGTTTTTCGGGGACCGTGAGCGGGTTATTCATACAACAATCACAATCACCCGCGGGCTATTACGTCCGGGTGCACACCGGAAAACAAGGTCCGCAAGACGTCAACGTCAGGATCGAAGGCGGCGCCTTGATCATCAGCAGACACAGTGCCACCGGCACCGCGGGGACACCAATGCATCAGGCAGGCTGGACGACTCAATTGATCGCCCTTGCGGCAGATGCGAACGTCGCTGGAATGCGCGTTGCCCGCCGCATCGACGGTATCGACATCTTCATTCCGAAGGGCGGCTGACAAGGGATCGGGCCCCGTCTCGGACGCATCGAATACTACGGAGATGTGTGACAACCCCAACATCGGGGCTGTCGTGTAAGCTGAGACGGAAATCCTACTTCCATAAGTGCGACAAAAATCTTCGCGGGCATGTCTTCTGCAGCTTCCTCACCGAACGGAGGGATTTGCGGACATGGACGAGATCTTCTTCCTGGAGCGGGGGCGGGTTTACCACTCGCGATCTCAAGCGCTGCCGCTGCCTGCCCTTGAGGGTGGCGAGATAAGTCGTGTAGGGAAACGCAGCAACCACCGTTAAGTTATCCCAGTTTCAACCTAACCCTCTTCCTCGCAAGTTCGCGTCGACGGCGACTTCTGGCTGAAGTCGCCAAGGTGGAAGGGCCATGCGATGGACGCACCGCGCGGGATCAGTAGACGTTCAATGGGTACCTCAAATGGGCTCCGGCCATCACCGTCGGGTACGTCGCAAGCATCGGCGCACATTTCCTGGTCAACTGCTAAACTAACTATAGTGCAACGCAAGCGGGTGTAGAGGCCATAACAATGACCGAAAGAGCTAGCGCGATACGAGATGACCCGTGGCGCCCAAAGGTCAATATCTATCGGAACGATAGGAGGTAATCCCATGGCCGATAAATCTAAACGAGCAGCCGCTCGGGATTCCGCTGCACGCGGTGCTTCATCTACTGCACCACCAAAGAGTTCAGAGAACTCGCGCCGACCGTCGACGACGCAGGAGGTGATTGGTCGGTCACTGATCAATCCCTATATTGCGGACACCTTGGATCGCAAAGCACGGAGTACCTTAGCCCGCTCTACGCAAGGAATCTCGCCTATTGCTGTGGCAAAGGACTACTTTGACTGGCTGGGTCATCTGGCCATAGCTCCGGGAAAACAGGCGCGGCTGGCAGAAAAGGCCGTACGCAAGTCTGTTCGCCTCGGGATCTACGCGGCCCAGGCCATGGTCGACCCGAACACGCCCCCATGTATCGAGCCACTGCCCCAGGACCAGCGTTTCGCCCATGAGAGTTGGCACCGTTGGCCCTACAACGTCTTCCACCAGGCTTTCTTGCTCAACCAGCAATGGTGGCACAACGCCACGACCGGCGTACGCGGCGTTTCCAAGCACAACGAACAGGCAGTAACCTTCATCACCCGCCAGTTTCTGGATATGTTGTCGCCTTCGAATTTTCCGTTTCTCAACCCGGAGGTCATGCAAAGGACCTTTGAGCAGGGTGGTACAAACTTTCTGCGAGGCTTCCAACACCTTATCGACGATGCGCAGCGCACCGCAAAAGGTGAGAAGCCGGCCGGCGCCGAAGCTTTTCAAGTGGGCAGGGATGTGGCGATCACACCGGGCAAGGTCGTCTATCGTAACCGCATCATGGAGCTCATCCAGTATTCACCAACGACCGAGAGGGTGTACCGCGAACCCATGCTGATGCTCTCCGCTTGGATGATGAAGTACTACATCCTCGATCTCTCGCCTCACAACTCCATGGTGAGATATCTGGTGGAGAATGGACATACGGTCTTCATGGTCTCCTGGGTCAACCCTGGCCCAGAGGATCGGGACCTCTCCATGGATGACTACCGTACTTTGGGTATCTTGGAAGCGCTGGATGCGATTTCTGTAATTGTCCCTGGCGAAAAGGTGCACGCGGTCGGTTACTGCCTGGGTGGAATCCTGCTCACCATTGCCGCAGCCGCTATGGCAAGGGATGAGGAAGATCGCCTGGCGAGTGTCACGCTGTTCACCACTATGACGAACTTCACTGAGGCCGGCGAGCTCAACGTGTTCCTCGATGCGGTGCAGCAGACCTTCGCGGTGGCGAATGAGAACAGCTCCGGTGACGACGGCCCGGCACCGATCTACAAGAAGCTGTTTC
>CBDTVJ010000587.1:0-2630 GCA_965363655.1 uncultured Halieaceae bacterium
AGGGTTCTGACACAATAACGATGTCCGCTTTGAGGTGATAAGGGACGTTAGCTTTCGCCTCAGACCTTGGTGCCCTCAGTCAATCCTAACCAGAGAGCTCTGGTTGATGGTAAACGCGCTTCAGACTTCATTGTTGAGGTCACAGTGTGGCTATCACAGGATGGCATCGCAATGCTGGAAAGTAACTATCCACCACCCAAGCAATATAAAGGGCTTGAAGGTTACAAGCTGGCGCTTAATGGCGGCGAACAAATACTGACGGAGAGAAACTAGTGAGCATTGCAACGGTGGCAGGATTACGGGATTCGGATGGCTTACCATCAGGCGGTGGCCTTTTTTGCTTGCCTCCTACTTTTCGGAAATTCAGAATTCGTCGCACCAGTAGAATTTTTGAGGTGTAATTCGTAGTTTGCCTGTGTAATCGCTATAGCTTATGAGGTTGGGAGAGTCATCGAGCCACAGATCACTGTTGTGCTCAAAGAAGAATTTCCTCCCTGTTGGCGTACTGACTTCATTGAGTATGTAAGGTGTACCGTCTCGTGGTTGCCAAACCCATATGTCAAATTGCTTATAGATAGCGACTTCATGGTCACGAGCAGTATACTGTTCCCTGCACCAACGTTTGTCAGTAATGCCTTCTCCTTTAAGCCCCTCTACTCCGTTTATCTTCGGATAGCTTGAGCAACCAGCGACAAACAAGGTCATTATTAAAAATAAACCCCTCATGGTTTCTCCTGTCGACCCATCTTCACATCTCATGAGTCGGGAATGGGCAAGGATAATTTGCCCCTACGGTAATAATCTCGCGCAGTCTGCGCGTTCTTGCAGTACTTAGCCTTGTCTTGTGCTTGGGCGCTGAAGACCGCTATTCCATTAACAATTAGTGCCAACACAAACTTTTTCATCTTACTCTCCTAATTGAATTCTGATTGCTCACCTGTGCGATGAGACTGTGTACATTATGTGCAGGTCGAGAGCCTTTGATAATGACATAGATCACCAATCTCATGACCGCTGCGACAATCAGTTGATCAGACCTTGGTGCCTTCAGACAAAGGGATAACGATGATGGTGTCACTGGCGAAGTCGTATCCCAGAGCGAAGCCTGGCGCCATACCGAATAGCCATCCGATAACCACGCCTATCAGCATTGAATCACTGGAGACTTTGGTCAGGGCCTTCTTGATGTTTTCCTCGCACATAAGGATAGTGTAGCACTCAGGCTCTGAATCATGTGCCAGTGGTTGATTCAGGTCATTGGCTAACTTCCGCTTTCGCCTAATTCCGGCCGTATGGTCTACACTAAGTTAGATCGCAGCTTTACTCCGAAAGCGGACATTCCGGGTCTGTTATTCTGAGGGGCAGAAAATGGCAGATAGCGCACATTTGGTGTGCGTAATCAATTAACACGACGCGCATAATTGTTTACTGTCCAACATCAAGACGGGAGGGCAGCCATGAAGCTGGAGCAATACGCGAATCTCTTCGAGATCGTCGGTGGAGTTATCGTTATTGTTACCTTGATCTTCCTGGTTATCCAAATACGGCAAAACACTCACGCACTGAAATCCGCGACCGTACTGGGCTCGCACAATACGACGTTGACCATCTACGGAATGCTCATGGAGGATTCAATGATACAGTTGCTCCACAAGGGGATGCCACAACCAGCCGACCTGACCCCGGTAGAAAGGGCCAAGTTCCATGCCTTCTGGACCGCGGCGTTGCAAAATTATCAACAGACGTATTTTCAAATATGCGCAGGTACTTATGAGGAAGGTTTGTACGATGGTTGGTGGCAAGTGCTGAGCCGTCCTCCTACAGCTGACTATGCCGAGTCTCGCTCGAAAAAAGAGGATCGCGATGCGTTCACCAGAGACAGCTAATAGCTGCGATCTCAACCGGTCGGCGCAACACAGGCATCCGAAATAAGGGAAGTAATGGGTCGGAGCCGATATTTCTGATATTCCGGAGACCTGCACTACACTATGGGTACAACTATCATGCCATGCAGGCTCTGAGCCACGGCCTTGCCATCAGGAGATAATGGGGTATTCATGGACACTTTGAGAACGCCAACCCAGGCGCCTGGCTCTGGCGTCCTGCAACACCTGCTGCAGTGGCTGATCGCGTATATAGCCTGGACTCAACGGGTGCCAATGTTGGTAGCCTGGAGCGGCGGCCTCTTCGTGCTGGCCGCCCTGATTTTCGTGGTGACAATTGAGCAAAGTCAGTCGGTCACCGAGCAGATGATTGCGCTGCTGGAGCGCTCGCCACGCTTACAGGACTGGTTGGCGTCATTCGCTGGGCAATCGGGCGTTGACGGCAATGAGACGAACAGCCTGCCTGAGCATTTTCAGCGCTGGGTGTTCACTGCCTGGTCTGTCCTTGCCCTGGTGCTGGCGTTTCTCGGTACTCTTGCTGGCGCGCTGGGTTTTACCCTCCCTAAGACCAGCCTGCGCACTCGACTGCTGATTGCGGCTAGTTGTTCCGCGGCACTGGCCGCGGCCTTCCTGCTGGTAATTGTCACCAGCAGAAGCCTTTTTCATGGCAGCTTGCTCGGATGGTCTGTGTTGTACCTGGGCCTTCCGGCAGCAGTATTGGTATTCACAAGTTATAGCGTTTTTGTG
>CBDTVJ010000588.1:0-2627 GCA_965363655.1 uncultured Halieaceae bacterium
TTCCGATCTGAGGCAAGACCATAGTGCCGAAAGTTGCCAATAACTATTCAACCATAAATGGCGGCTAGGTGCGATAGCTGCCTCTGATCTCGTCTCGGATCAATGACGGAAACTGGTCGAAGATTGCTTCCCACGTTAAAGCCACCAGTGTCTCTTGTGGGCACTTAACCGACTCTGAAAAATCAATTCTGAGCGTCTGTTATCTCCAAAGGAGACACTTAAAAGGCTGAGGTGAGAGGCAGAGAACGGCACACAACGGACGCTCGAAGTCCTGAATAATGTGTTCAAACTAGATGCCGATATACCGACTTGTATCGACATCAACTTGTTCCCCGTATTCACCCACGATACTATCGGCGCACATGCCCGCATATTATAAGGATAGGGGTCAACATGACTGAAGAACCGACCCGTAAGCTCGCAGTTCTGCTGCACGCTGACGTGATTGACTCGACATTACTCGTCCAGATTAATGAGACGATTGCTCACGCACGCATACAGGATGTTTTCAAACGTTTCGATGTAACTATTACTAAACACAATGGAACCACTCAAGAGATACGTGGCGATGCGCTTGTTGCAGAATTCTCCAAGGCATCAGATGCCGTCACCGCCGCACTGGAATTCCAGTCCGCTAATACGTCGCACAATAAGGGCATAACGGATGAAGTACGCCCAGAACTTCGAGTTGGTATAGCAATGGGCGAAGTCGTAGTTGCGGATAATACTGTGACTGGTGAAGGGATTGTGCTGGCGCAGCGGTTGGAACAATTAGCCGAGCCAGGGGGCACGTGCGTGCAAGCTGCTGCTTACGAGACAATACCCAAGCGGCTGCCATTTGAATATGAAAATATGGGTGAGCTGAACCTAAAGGGTTTTAACGAGCCGGTCAGAGTTTATCTGGTCAAGCAACAATCCGAGCCCAGCGGGCTAACTCAAGAGATAGAATCGGCGCCGAAGCTGGTGGAAAAACCATCGATTGCCGTTCTACCGCTCAATAATATGAGTGGCGATCCGGAACAGGAATATTTTAGCGACGGCATTACTGAAGACGTCATCACCGAGCTATCCCGTTTTTCCACGCTTCATGTTGTTGCCCGACATTCTTCGTTTGCCTTCAAGGGTGAGAAGGTGAACATCCAGGAGGTAGCTAAAAAACTGAACGTACAGTATGTCGTTGAAGGTAGCGTTCGCCGGGCCGGAAACCGGGTTCGAATCACCGCTCAGCTGATCGACGCAGAAAATGGCAATCATATTTGGGCAGAACGATATGATCGCGAGCTGGAAGATATTTTTGCTGTCCAGGATGAGATCACCCAGACCGTTGTTTCCGTGCTTCCTACCCGTATTCGAAATTCGATGAGAGCACAGGCACAACGAAAATCAACAGCAAGCTTTTCGGCCTATGATTACTATCTACAAGGGCGATGGATTCAGGAAAATAGTGGCGGGACTGATCCATCGTCCATCACCATGCTGGAAAATGCCATTGAAATAGATCCGACATTTTCGCTGGCGCATGCGAATCTTGCAGGAATCTATGGATACAACGTGTTCAGTTTGGGCGTATGGTTTGACGATCAGGAATCAAAGGCCAAGTCACACATTGATCAAGCTCTCAAGTACGGGGAAAACGATCCCGCAGTTCATTCCCTGGTTGGTGAGGCATATTTTTGTTTTGGTGACTTTCAACCGGCAAATACTCACCTCAAACTAGCCCTGCAACTCAACCCCAATGATGTTACCACTATAGTAACTTGTGCCTTTCTAAAGAGCTATGAAGGCGGCGCGGCTGAAGCCTTGCGTTTATTAGAAAAGGTGCAACAAATGGATCCACAAGTAGATGCTTTCTTTTGGGAAACAAAAGCAGAAACATTGTACTTGCTTAGGGATTACGAAACTTCTTTGGAATCCTATAGGGAATGGCATAATCCACCACCCCACACCTACGCTCATATGGCAGCTTGCTATGCGCAATTGGGGCGCATGGAGGAAGCACTCAAAGCAACAGCGCAGTTCAGGTCACTTTGCGCAGCGGACGTGAACTTTCCGCGCTACGCTGCTAACCATGCGCGGGTGTGCCAGCGTCAGGAAGATGCCGATAACTGGATGGAAGGTTACCGTAAGGCTAAGTTGCTGGATTGATAAAGGCCACAGCCTTGCTGTCGTAAGACATGGGCCAGTAATATCAGGTTCAACAAACGGGTCAGTGTCGATTGATATCAATCGACACTGACCCTTTCGCCTTCAACTGATGTGTTTCTGACTGCTGCAGGTTGGTTGAATAAGCTATTCCAGTCTGACATTCCTGAATATTGCAAATCGCGATACTCTGTCGGATGATGGCTTGAAATACTCTTCGTCACCACCATCGGCGGCGAATACGATGGCGAAAGAGACGAATCGCCGCAGGCCGGGGAACCTTACGGTGTGACACACACTTCGTAATTGACCTATTCCTTCGGAGCAATCGAAGTAAACTATAAAGTGTGTGTTCCTATACTTAGAATTCCTGGCCTTCGCTAACGATTTTCGAGTCGGTTGAAATCAAACAAACCAGCCTCTACCTGGGCCATGATTCGGTACTCCTGGTGCAATCGATCGCTAAATGCCCAGAATTGATCCGA
>CBDTVJ010000589.1:0-2624 GCA_965363655.1 uncultured Halieaceae bacterium
ACCAGCGTGCCGTCACCCGACAACAGGGAAGGTGCGATCACCTTCGACTTCACCGCCAGCAACACATTCGGGTAGCGCTGTGTGAATGGCGTCGGATGCGGTACAGCATAGGCAAAGCCCCAGTCCTGGCGCGCTATCACCGCGGTGTACCGTCCGCCACGAGTGACCGCAGCCGTACCTTCCACGCGATTGACACGACGTCCACGGAAGCGCAGGTTGTGATTCCAGATGGCCTCAACCCCCGAGCTGGGCCTGGGAAACGGCGAACTCACGCGGGCCCCTTCTACCCCACCGCGGCCCTCCATTAACACACGCGCTGTTTCTCCATTGCCCGCTATCGCCTCATAGACGAAGTCCGGAAACGACGCCGAGCGCCTGCTCTGGTACACGTTCATATGCCAGGCATCCGGATATCGAGCCAGCAGTGCGCGCTGCCCGGGGGTCAGGTATTTTGCATATTCTGCCGCGTTGGATGCATTGATCTGGAACAGGGGCTTATCTTCTGGAAAGGGGTTGGTCTCGTGCTCACCTGTTTGGTAGCTTGCCGGGACCTCCATCAAACCACCAGTCCAGGGCGGAATGGTACCTGCGGCATTACCGGCCCGTTCGGCGCCAATGGGCGTAAGGCCGTCCGGCGTGGGCGCGTCCGCGGCACTGCACAGGGCGCTTGCCAGCAGCAGTACCAGGCTGATATAAAAATTGTTCAAAAGTAGTAACTCAACTGTAAACGAAGAAGGTCACGGTCCCGCAGTTGATTCGCCTGCCCACCCCCGCTGAAGGAGGTATAACGCATTTCAGCCGTGACGCGGTTGATATACACGCCGCGCATACCGACGGTAAAAGATTTACGGTCTTCCAGAAAGGTACTTACCGGCGCCGGTGTTGTGCCGTCGAAATCGTGTGAGAACGATACAAAGGGGGAAATATTGACGCCTCCGAACAGGCCGGAATAACGGGCGATAACCTGCAGGCGATAACCCCAGGAGTCCTCGTCATTCGAAGTCAGGGGCGCCGCGCCGCTACCGGGAAGATCATGCACCCCCGCCCAGCTGATATCCGCACTTACCAGCACCTGGTCGGCCCACAGTCGTCCCCGGTAAATTTGCGCGATTTCCACGGTAGCCAAACTCCGGTCGAGTTTTTCATAACCACCAATCACCTCGGCGGGGCCATAACTTCCCAGTGGCGTATCACCCACCTCAGGGTCAAACAGCACCGGTGAAAACACAGTCTGTAACAAGGGATTGAGGGCAATCTGGAACGGGTAATCCTTGTGATGGGTGATTTCGCCGGCAAAGAGTGTACCGGTAGTGCTGGCCGCCGTGCTGAAACTGAAGCCGATGGCATCGATGTCCTCGGGATAGGTGACAAAGAAGGAGGCCTCGTTGGCGTAGTTGCTCAAGGTAAGCTGCTCCGCAGCATCGCGGCCCAGCAGCGCTGCCTCCAGCGGGTCGACTCCCTCCTGCAGATAAACGGATTCCAATGCACTGGCCCGCTCGGCCACCAATGACTCGGCGGTCGCTGCTACCGCTGCGACATCACCGGTGCGGCCCATGACCAAGGGCAGGCGGCTGTGATAATGAATATAGTGCAGGCCTATCTTGGTGGCATTACTATAGGGCAGGATACCAATCAACGCCGCGCCATACTGTCCGGTGTCACTGGGTTTGTCCCGGTTAAATCCAGGCAAGCGCTGGAAATCATCATCGAAGCCCAAAGTACCGGCGGGCAAGCCAAAGCGCTGATCGAGATCGGTGCCCAGGTCTGACGTCTGTCCATTACCGTACATCCATGACTGCAGCCCCTCGCCACCCACGGCATCATTAGAGGAGAAGTACCAGCCCACCGGCGGGAGCTTTACCGGCTCCCATTCATACTGATAGTAGGCCTCCATGGAAAAGGTCTCTGTCGCATTAATCGCAAGCCATACCATGCGCTGCGGTGTACGCAAATCTTCCTTCTTGCTGGCGGGTTGCAGTACGGTCACCAGGTCTATCGGGTTGATAAGGTCAAGGCCGTCGCGCACGAAAGTGGTTTCACTCCAGTTGAGAATTTGCTGGCCAACCCGCAGCAACGCCGGCATACCCCCGGGTCGGAAGCGCCAGTTGATATAGCTTTCACGCAACTCGATATCCGAGCCCACCAGCTTTTCCGCATCACTGTCAAAGTCGGTGCGCGCCGGGTCGTTGCTCTGGTTTTCAAAGTCGTAAAACGCCGCTCCCCTGACATAAGCCCCGAAATCGCCCCACCGCAGCGCCACCTCACCCGTTGCACGCACGGTATTGGAGACAAGGCCTTCACGGTAATTGAGATTGCCGTCGTCGATATTGGCGGTAGCTGCGTTGCCCTCACTGGCAATGGCAATTAAATCCGGATCCTGGTCTTGCAGACGGTAGAGCATGCCGTAGGACAAGCGCCCGTTGTAGAGGCCTTCCACGTTGCGCACGTTGAAGCTGGCGGCCGAGGTATACCCCGCCACCGTTAACAACATTACCGCCGCAATTAATCTAGTGAACATCTTCAGGCTTCTTCTGGTGAGGAAGAAGCATAAACGCTGGATCGGGGCTTTGCCAATTTATGTCCAGTGCTTGAGCCGCACATTGTATAAAGTACCGTATCTCGCT
>CBDTVJ010000590.1:0-2610 GCA_965363655.1 uncultured Halieaceae bacterium
GGTGCTGCTGCTGGCGGTCACCGCCTGGATGGACAGGCTGATGCGGGACAGCTCACCGCCGGAGGCGATTTTCCCAAGCGGCTGGGTGGGTGCGCCGGGGTTGGTACTGATCAGGTATTCCACGTCCTCACTGCCGTGGGGGTGCGGGTCGTCACTTTTCAGGGGGTGTAGAGCGATCTCCAGCAGGCACTGCTCCATGGCGAGGGAGGCAAGGATTTTCGAGGCGTTCTTGACCAGTTTTCTGGCGGCGCTGCGGCGCTGTTTGCCCAGTTTGCCGGAATCAGTGGCGTATAGAGCGGCCAGAATGGCCATTTCCTCCCCCAGTTGGCCGATGCGCTCGCCGCCATGGGTCAGGCCCTGCAGTTCCTCGGCCAGCTCCCGGTGACGTGTACTCAGCTGCTCGGGTAGTACTTTGTGCTTGCGCGCCACGTCGTAAATGCTTTCCAGGCGCCGCTGCACTTGATCCAGGCGCTCAGGGTCGATTTCCACGCCGTCTATGTGCTGCTGTATCTCACTGCGGGCCTCCGACAGCTGGATGGCCGCGGAGTCCAGTAACTCCCGGGCATCCTTGGCAGCTGGCGTCACATGGACCTCCTCATCGAGCAGTTGCAGGGCCTGGCGGGTGCCACTCTCCTGCCCGTTGCACAGCTCCAGTGCCTGGTGGGCGTCCTGCAGGATAGTTTCCGCATTGGCCAGCTGTTTCTGTTCCTGTTCCAGCGCGCCCAGCTCATTGTCCTGCAGTGCCAGGGCGTCCAGCTCCTCCACCTGGTAAGCCAGCAGTTGCGCCCTGGCGGTGCGCTCATCATTGGCGCCGGCCAGCAGCTCCAGTTCATGTTTCTTGCGCAGCCAGTCCGAGGCGCATTGCTCCACCTGTCGGGTGAGGGGTAGATGGCCCGCATAGGCATCCAGTAGATCGCGCTGTATCGATTTGCGCAGCAGCGACTGGTGGGCATGCTGGCTGTGAATGTCGATCAGCATGGCGCCCAGTTCAGCACAGTCCTGCAGGGTGGACACACTGCCATTGATATAGGCGCGGCTGCGGCCCTCCGTGGTAATTACGCGGCGCAGCAGGCATTCATCACCGGTATGCAGGTCGCGCTCCTTGAGCCAGGCCTGCGCCTGGGGAATGTCTGAGGTATCGAAACTGGCAATAATTTCAGCGCGCTCACAGCCCTGACGGACGGCTTTGGGGTCGGCCCGGTCGCCCAGGCACAGGCCCAGCGCATCCAGCATGATGGACTTGCCCGCGCCGGTCTCCCCGGTGATGACGGTCATGCCGCCGTCGAATTCCATCTCGAGCGAGGTCACGATAGTGTAGTTACTGATGCTGATTTGGTTGAGCATGACGGGCTATCCAATGGTTTTCCCAGTTATACCCTAGATAGCGGGCCGCATAAACATCCCTGTCAGATCTGGATGGCACTTAATTAAGCTTGTAGGTCAAGGATAATGGGCGAAGGCGCGTTGCAACCGCTGTCCGGCACGCCAGGTCCACTTGCGGTTCCAACCGCATGAGGCGTTTAACCACCGAGACTGGCGGCACAAGCAACGAATGTCGGAGTAGACAGGCATCCTGTGATAATTAGACGGTCTTCCTGCCAAACTTGTAAAAGTCCCTCTGCCCACTATGTAAATCGCAGCCGCTGTGATAAAAATGAAGGTGAATACATGGGTGGCAGGGACTTATGGTTGCAGGAGACATTTCGGATCGCGCCAGCATTCTCTTGAAGACGCTGGTAGAGCACCACATCAAGGATGGTCAGCCGGTGGGCTCCGGCACGCTGTTGAAAGCTGCCGGGCTGCCCGTTAGCGCGGCCACCATCCGCAACGTGATGTCCGACCTGGAGGAGCGAGGGTACCTGCACTCACCACATACTTCCGCTGGTCGTGTGCCCACGGCCCTGGGTTATCGCTTGTTTGTCGACAGCCTGCTGCAGGTTCAGCCGCTGGAAGACCGGGCGGTGTCGGCGTTACGGGCCGAGCTCAACCCGGATAAATCCACCACCGAACTGGTGCAGTGCGCATCCTCGCTGTTATCCAATATCACCGCCCAGGCCGGGTTGGTCACCGTGCCCCGCCAGGAGGCGCACCAGCTGCGTCAGGTGGAGTTCCTGCCATTGTCCGGTGATAGGGTGCTGGTCATCCTGGTGATTAACGAGCGGGAAGTACAGAATCGCATTATCCACACCCAGCGGCCCTTCACTGAGGAGCAATTGCGTGAGGCGGCGGCCATGGTCAACCAGCGCTTTGCCGGGCAATCGCTGCACCTCGTGCAGGAGCGAATCCTCCACGAGATGCGCGACGCCCGCAACCAGATAGACAGCTATCTAGAGGACGCCCTGGACCTGGCCAACAAGGCCCTGGACCAGGAGCTGGGCGAGGATGAATATGTGATGGCCGGGGAGTCCCGCCTGTTGGGTAACGCCACTGCAGAGGAAATGATCAAATTGCGCGAATTGTTTGATTCCTTTGAGCAGAAGAAGGATTTACTACACCTGCTGGAGCGTTGTACCCGGGCCGAGGGTGTACAGATTTTCATCGGAGAGGAGGCTGGGTACGAGGTATTCGGTGACTACAGTGTGGTTACCGCACCCTATTCCGATGGCACAC
>CBDTVJ010000591.1:0-2606 GCA_965363655.1 uncultured Halieaceae bacterium
CAGGAGATGCACTTTGCGCTGGGGGACTCTGCACCCAAGGTGATGATTTGTGACAGGGAGCGCCTGCTGCGTTTCCAGGAGATCAGTGATGACTTCCCCGATCTGGTGGTCACTGCGGTGCGGCTGACAGAGGACGCGCCAGCCAACGTGGTGGACTGGGTGGATGTCATCAATGCGCCAGCGGTAATGCCTGAAGTCAGCATTGGCCCGGACGATGACGCCTGCATTTTCTATACCTCCGGTACTACGGGCACGCCCAAGGGTGCGCAATTGACCCATCGCGGCTGCGTGGCAAACCTGATGAACATTGGCTTTGGCAGGGCCGTGCAGGAGGGCGCTTTAGACAAGGCCGGCATCAAATCCAAAGGCCGTATGGGTGCCGAGGAAGTGAATGTGGCACTTGTTGCAACGCCGCTGTTTCACGTAACCGGCAATAACTGTGTGGCACAGGGCATTGCTGCCACTGGTGGCAAACTGATTCACATGTACAAGTGGGACGCTGGCGAGGCTCTGCGCATTATCGAAGCCGAGAAAGTAACCGCGTTTAGTGCGGTGCCTATGATGTCCCGCGAAATGCTCATTCACCCGGATTTCCCCAGCAGGGATACATCCAGCTTGAAAACCATGGGCGGTGGCGGCGCTGCGGTACAGCCTGACCTGACCAGCAAAATGCATGACCAGATGGAAAACGCTGCTCCCAGTGCCGGTTACGGCATGACCGAGACCTGCGGTATTATCTCCGCACTGTCCGGCAACTACCTGGTCGACAGACCTGCAAGTGTTGGTCGGGCCATGCCCACCTTCGAGGCGAAGTGTGTGGACGACCAGGGCAACGAAGTTGCCAGGGGAGAAGCCGGAGAACTCTGGGTGCGCGGTGCCTGCGTCATCAAGGGCTACCTGAACCGCCCGGAAGCTACCGCCGAGACTATAACTGACGGTTGGCTGCATACCGGTGATATAGCCTACATGGATGAGGACGAGTTTATTTTCCTGGTGGACCGGGCCAAGGATATGGTGCTGCGCGGTGGCGAGAACGTGTACTGTGCCGAGGTCGAAAGTGGCATCTTCACCTGTGAACCGGTCGCCGAGTGCGTGGTGTTTGCGGTGGAGGATGAGCGACTGGGGGAGGAGGTGGCTGCCGCCATCTATCTCAAGGAGGGGGCATCCTGCGATGCTGGCACCATCCGTGACCATCTAAGGAAAACGCTCTCATCCTACAAGATTCCACGCTACCTATGGCTTGTGAATGCACCCTTGCCACGCAATGCCAGCGGCAAGTTCGTCAAGAAGGAAATTCGCGACGCGCTGGACCTGGCCGACGCGCAGTAAAAGGAAGCCTTAGCGCAACAGACTTGCCCTATCTACCAATTCGGTGCCGCCGCCCGCAGGGCGGGGCAGCCTTACTTCTCCCGCTCCTTCCCCTGTATTACTCGCCGCCTTCGTGATTCCACGCGGCCCCAAAACCCGCAATATTTACCCTTTTTCCCATCTTCCAAACCAGTATGATTATAAGTGATCAACACCAATAATAATTATGGGGATGAAATCGTGAGACCACCCACACTAGCACCACAAAAACTGGCTGCAGCCGTTGCCGCAATAGTAGCCGCCTCAATGAATCCCTCGGCCTTTGCCCTGGGCGAGCTGGAGGAGGTTATCGTCACCGCCCAGAAGCGTGAGCAGAGCCTGCAGGACGTGCCCGTAGCAGTATCCGCATTCAACGCCCAAATGCTGCAGCAATCCGGCGTCAAGGATATGTTCGATCTGCAGGCGAATGCGCCCAGCCTGATTGTCGGCCAGAGCCAGACCTCGACCACCACCACCTTTTCCATCCGCGGTATCTTCACCAGCTCCCAGAACTTCGGTCTTGAGCCTTCCGTCGGCTTGTATGTGGACGGCGTATACCGCGCAAGACAGGGTTCCATGATCAACAACCTGGTGGACGTGGCAAGCGTGGAAGTGCTGCGCGGGCCACAGGGAACGCTGTTCGGACGCAATACACCCGCCGGTGCGATTCAAATCAACAGTGTGGCACCGGATTTCGAGGGCAGTGGGTTCATTGAAGGATCAGCGGGCGACCTGGACCTGCAGGGCGCCAATGGTGCCAAGTCCTTTACCATTATCGAAGATGTGCTCGCCGTGCGAGCCACCGGTTTCATCATGGAACGGGATGGCTATGTGGACTGGATTCACCAGGGGGAGAAGGAAGATGATGCCCTCAACGACCGGGATCGTTGGGGACTGCGCTTCCAGGCCTTGTATACGCCCAATGACGACCTGACAATCCGTTTCATTGGCGACCATTCCGAGGTTGATGAAACCTGTTGTGCAGTGGGCAGCTATAAGAATAACTTCATCCAGACTGAAGTAGTCCCCTCTCAGGAGCCAGCCGTAACGGGCACAGATACCAATATCGCCGCCCTGGGTGGTACTGTGATAGATCAGAGCGACTTTTATGACTACGGGGTCTCTCTTGCCAGAAAACCGGAGTCCGATAATGAAGACGAGGGCGTATCACTGCAGGTTGACTGGCAAACCGATAATTTTCTGTTGACCAGTATCAGCGCCTATCGCAACCACGATTCTTACGATAATGCCGATATTGT
>CBDTVJ010000592.1:0-2594 GCA_965363655.1 uncultured Halieaceae bacterium
ACTCGAAGGAGACATACATACTGCGAGGGGAAATATGACTGGTACAAAGAAAACTTCTGCGCGCTGTGAATGCGGCGCAGTCGAACTGCATGCCAAAGGTACGCCGGTAATGCAATTGGTATGTCATTGCAGCGACTGTAGAGCTTTTTCAGGTATGCCATACCTTGAGATAGCGTTTTTTCAGCCCGATGAATGCAGTGTTCATGGAAAATTCAATTCAACGACAATGAGCGGCGGCACGGGATTCGACAAGACTCATTATTCGTGCGCAATTTGTAAAACACCGCTCTACGCTACGATAACTGCGCTGAATGGCGCTTGCGCTGTTATGGCGAACCGGCTGTCGCCCTTTAATTTCGAACCTCAGGCGCATATATGGACGAGCGAAAAATTTGATGATGTGACGATCCCGGCAGGAGTCACTCAATCGTCAGAGGCTCCTCCCAAAGAGATAGTAGACACCATGGTGTCGAGCTTTTGGGGTACAAATTGAGCGTTTGATCAAGGGCGTCACCGAGCGTCTGCTGTTTGCCACTTTCCGGCCCCTAGGGATGGCCTGCTAAACTAATCTGGCAGGCCGCTTTCGACTCAGGCTGTGTGAAAACTCCATGAGGCATTTGCGATCGCACGGAGAGTGGCTTCATTTAGGATTTTCGACTCAGTTATTGGCACCACGCGATTCCCATGCGCGTAAATTCCGATATTTCCGGGCTGCTATGTCCGGCCTCGGAGTTTTCACATAGTCTGGACTCACTGCAGACATTGAATAGCAGATCTTTCGCAGAAAATTGGACCTAGATAGGAAGACGCGATGCCCGAGAAAATTCTAAGTGGTGCTCACTGGAGTTTCTGGATAATTGGTGCGATCGGGTTGGTCTTCAATCTGATGGGGTGCATGAATTTCATCTCGCAGATGAACGCAGATATGGTCTCTTCAATGCCCGAGGCGTATCGTGCGATCGTTGAAAGCCGACCTGCGTGGGGAACCGGAGCTTTTGCACTAGCCGTTTTCGGCGGAGCTCTTGGCTGCCTTCTGCTTCTGCTCAGGAAATCGACTGCATTTTACGTGTTTATCGCGTCGTTAGTTGGCGCGATTGCCGCGCAGATTCCTCTCGTTGGCATGGCGGGCTTCCCCGTCGAAGCCTTGATCGGTGGTCTGAGTCAGGCCGTCATTGGGGCATTTTTGATCTGGTACTCAAAGCGAGTCGAACGCAAGGGCTGGATTAGATAGGTCAATTGGTAAGTAGCTGACCATGAATCTGTGACGCTTGTAGCTATTCATCCCGGCATTATCTCGCGGGGCGAGTTAACTTGGCAGCGCCTCCATTCGACATTTCTATTTGGACAATTGTTGTGCTACTTTAAAATCAACAAAGGAGTTTTTATGGGATTTGATTTAGACAACATTCCGAATCAACAGGGAAAAATTGCTGTTGTTACAGGTGCGAATGCTGGACTTGGACTGGAAACAACCCTTTATCTCGCAAAAAAAGGGATTAAAGTAGTCATGGCTTGCCGAAATCAGCAGAAGGCAGAACTAGCAAAAGCTAACATTCTGGAAAAAGTGCCCAATGCTAATTTGGAGATTATGACATTAGACCTGAGCAAACTATCTTCCGTTCGGGAGTTCGCAGCAAACTATCGAAAGCAATACTCATCTATAGACCTTCTAATTAATAATGCTGGCATCATGTTTGCCCCTTTTTCAAAAACAGAAGATGAGTTGGAAAGTCAAATGGCTGCCAACTATTTTGGCCATTTCTTGCTTACTTCATTACTAATAGATCTAATGCCAGATTCTTCTGAATCCAGAGTGGTTTCACTCAGTAGTGTTGCTCATAAACAAGGAATGCGAAAAATTAACTTTGATGATATTAATTTTGATAAAAAGTATTCTCGTACCGGTGCTTATAGTCAATCGAAGCTTGCTTGTTTGATGTTTGCCTTAGAGCTTCAAAGAAGGTTTAGCCAGCAAGGTAAGAAAATCCTTTCTGTTGTTGCCCATCCAGGAGCTTCAGATACGGAACTGACCAAGTACATTCCTCCATTTCTGGCAAGTATACTTCGCTATACAATAGTTCCTTTTGTGACCCATACACCTGATCAAGCGGCTCTACCTACCTTGATGGCTACACTGGATGAAAATGTTCAGGGGGGAGATTACTATGGACCGCAAGGCTTTAAAGAAATGAAAGGCCCTCCGGGAAAAGCAACAATGTCTCAATATGCTCAAGATGCTGAAATGGCTAAAAAACTGTGGAGAGTTTCTGAAGAGTTGACAGGAGCAAAATATTGACGATAGAGCTGGACAGGTAATCATGAAAGACGTTCAATCTGAGATCTTTATAGCAGAGTGAGTGGTATTGACAGGTTAACTCGTCAATATTGGTAGAATCGGAGTATGAATACATACAAGCGCCACCGATTTCCTCCCGATATTATTTGCTATGCTGTCTGGCTCTACTATCGATTCAACCTAAGCCACCGCGATATCGAAGATCTGCTGGCCGAACGAGGGATTGAAGTCAGCTACGAGTCCATCCGCCTCTGGTGTATCAAGTTCGGCACGAAGTATGCGAGGCGCCTAAAGCGAA
>CBDTVJ010000593.1:0-2592 GCA_965363655.1 uncultured Halieaceae bacterium
GTAATTGCCAAAGCGAAGTATACTATCTGCTGTACTTCGCACTGGCATGGATAAGTGGTAAACCGAACCTGAGAAAAAATGCACGCAGCGCCTCTCTGGCGCTGACGTCAACATACCCGCACCAATCGACGGGGTAAACCAGGTTCACTCGTAAAGCCAAAGGAGAAGTTACGATGAAACAACTAGCAAGCAGCTGTAGTATTTTACCTATGCTGTTGTGTGCTGCCATTACAGCGCAGGCCGATGACAATACGGCTAACAGCCTCACCGAAATAGTTACCAAGGGCAGCGCCAAGGTGGATCTGCGTTACCGTTACGAGAACGTGAATCAGGATTCAAATCACCGTAGCGCATCAGCAAATACCCTGCGTTCACGCATCACGCTCGCAACTGCCAACTGGCACGGACTGACAGGCCTGGCGGAAGTCGATAATGTCTCGGACTTTGGTTCAGACAATTACAACTCAACTGAGAACGGCAATATACAGTACCCGGTTATTGCTGACCCCACGGGCACTGACCTCAACCAGCTGTGGTTGAAGTACAGCGGCGATAGCTATGACGGTACTGCTGGTCGTCAACGCATATTGAACGGTAACCAGCGTTTCATCGGTGGTGTCGCCTGGCGCCAGAACGAGCAAACCTTTGATGGTATCCGCGGTAATTGGGCGCCACTGGAAGGTCTCAAGCTCGACGCTTCCTATGTCTACAAAGTCAATCGCATCTTTGGGCCTGACGACGGCGCCAACCCGGCTGCCCTGGAAGGTGATAATTTCTTTTTCCGCAGTGATTATCAGATCAACGAAAACCACAAAGTAGCGGCATTTGGCTATTGGCTGGATATCGATGATGACGGCCCCTATTCGGCTGGCCAAACCGTTAACAACTCTACTGATACCTATGGTGCGGAATACCGCGGCAAGATTGCTTTTCTTTCCATAGCGGCGTCATACGCGACACAGTCCGAGGCTGGTGACAGCGACCTGAACTATACTGCGGACTACTACATGGCCGAACTGGGCACCAAGCTGGATGTTCTGGATATCAAGGTAGGTTATGAAGTCCTGGCTTCCGATAATGACGTGGGCTTCAAAACACCACTGGCCACCCTGCACAAGTTCCAGGGTTGGGCGGATGTCTTCCTGAACACACCCGAAGACGGTGTTGAAGACCTCTACGGTAGTATTTCTACCAAGTTGGGCCCGGTCAAGTTGGCCGCAATTTACCATGACTTCCAGGCTGAGTCCTCAAGTGAGGACTTTGGTACAGAATTGGACCTGGTGGCAACATGGCCGCTGAACAAGCACTTTACTGCGCAGGCTAAGTATGCCGACTTCGATTCGGATAGCGATCGCTATTCAGACATTGATAAGGTCTGGTTTACTGTGCAGTTCAAGTACTGATTCACACCCTCCCGTGGTGCATTTGATGCACCACGCTTGCTTGCCGATAGGCCACCGGAAAAGGGGTGGCTTATCGCACTCTCCCTTCCCGGGCAGGCATTGCCCTCTGTAGCTGAAAATGGATGCCGCTATGCAGTCGTAATAGCGCTGGTACTCTCAAATTATTCCTTTTGGTCGCGTTCCGGAATCCAGTAAATGGGGTAATTCGACTGACTGTAAGCCGATAGACTGTAGTTGGACTGCACAAAGGCCACCAGGTCTATCAACTGTGTCACCGTCATGAAATCGTTATAGCTGACCATTTTGGACTCGCCACTCGCGTTAGCCATATCCGGTGATGTGCGCCTGGCAATTTTGTGCGACGGGTTGATGATGGAGGTTACCAATTCACCGTAGCTCTTTATGCGGGTAGTTTCACCGCCCAGTGGCACGGAAATCGTCGCGGGCCCACCACTTTCCAGCTGTGGAACGCTGTCAGTAGCGTGGCACGCATGGCACTGGAAGGCGACATAGTTGGCCTTGCCTGCTGCCACATCGCCATCTGGCAGGGTAAATCCCACCGCACCCTTGGGCCCCGTATCGCATCCGGCCAGAGCCAGAGCCCCAGCCATTAACAGGTATTGCAGGGAAATATTTTTCATCGGTAACTCCTTTTTAGCCTGAATCCACTCCGGCGTTTGCTGGTACGAGATCCAACCCTCGTGTGCACTGCTCCTACTACTTGAAATCTAGCATGAATAAAGCAGCAGGCGCTTGATGAGAATCAATCACTGTGTTTTTTCAAGTAGCTCAATGGTCGTGCAGTCCAAATAGGGATACTATGCATATAAGGGACACTATGCATATAACTGCATGTGAAACTTAGCGTGATTGTGCGAGAGGATAGTGCCCGGGAGGGTGCTGCTAATTGCAAACGTGGCCTGATAATAAATAGTTGGCGTGCGCTCTGCGCCGGACAAGACAGGACAGGAGGTGACGGTATGGCGCTTGCCCAAGCTATTATGACAGCCTTGATCGACGATGATTTGTCTGGTTTTGAACTGGCCAAGGACTTCGAGGCCTCCCTGGGTTTTTTTTGGCGCGCCTCACACCAGCAAATATACCAGGAACTGCACAAGCTGGCCGACAAGCAATGGCTTAACAAGCGCGAGGTAAGTCAAAGTGGCAAGCCTAACAAGATCGTTTATGG
>CBDTVJ010000594.1:0-2588 GCA_965363655.1 uncultured Halieaceae bacterium
CAATGTGTCACACGAGTTACGCACGCCGCTTACGGTGATCAGTGGTTACCTCAGTACCTTTATCGCCAATGCCGACAACCTCCCGAACGCCTATGCTAAGCCGCTGCAACAGATGAGCCAACAGGCAGACCGCATGGAAAACCTGATCAAGGATTTGTTGTGGTTGTCACGTATTGAAAGTGAGAAGCGTGAGGCCAAGCATGATCGAGTGAATGTGCGTGGACTATTACAGGAATTACGTGACGAATTAGCGGATACACACACTGAGCATACGATTAAGCTACAACTGGAATGCGATTGTATGATCCTGGGTGATTACCGCGAACTCTATAGCGCCGTCTACAACCTTGCCAGCAACGCTATCAAGTACAGCGAAAGTCACATGCCGATAGAAATAAGCTGGACGAGTAGGGGAGACAAGTGTGCACTGCAAGTCAGGGACTCTGGCATTGGCATCGACCCGTTGCTAATACCGCGCCTGACAGAGCGTTTCTATCGGGTTGATGATAGCCGCAACTCATCAACCGGCGGCACCGGTCTGGGCCTGGCTATCGTAAAACACGTTGCACAGGCGCACGGCGCACAACTGCAAATTCATAGCCAATTGGGTACGGGCAGTAGCTTCACCCTTGTATTTCCCGTTGCGGATTAATGATTTTTTGAGGATAGCATCATGTTGAAACAGGAAGATTACCAGCAGCATATCTCCGCCCGGTTTAATACGGAGCTGGAGTCGCTGCGCAATCATATGCTGGAGATGGGAGGCAAGGTAGAGCAACAGTTGAGTACTGCCCTGGATGCCCTGATGAACATGGATAGCGGCGAAGCCGAGATGATTGTTGGCAGGGACGATGAAGTAAACCAGATGGAGATGGCGATAGATGAAGAGTGCGCGACGATCATTGCGCGGCGTCAGCCTACAGCCAGTGACCTGCGGCTGGTAATCGCGATTATCAAGGTCAATACCGACCTGGAAAGGATCGGTGATGAAGCGGCGAAGGTAGCGAAGCAGGCGGTTCGTCTATCCGAGGCCGGTAAATCACCCAGCAACTTCATTGAGATCCGGCATATCGGTATCCGGGTGGCGGATATGTTGCGCCAGGCGCTTGACGCTTTTGCACGCCTGGATGTGAACCAGGCGGTGGAAGTGGTCAAGGGCGATGTGGAGGTAGATAAGGAATATGGCAGTGCCATGCGCAGCCTTGTCACATTCATGATGGAAGACCCTCGGGATATCGGCGCTATTCTCAATGAGATGTGGGCGCTGCGCAGCCTGGAGCGAATCGGTGATCACGCCTGCAATATCGCTGAAAATGTTGTCTACCTGGTACGCGGGCTGGACGTCAGGCACGGGCGACTGGATGAGCTTGGCGAGCACATAGTGCACAAGAAATGATTGCATTGGTGATGAGAGTAGCTCAAATGTTTGAATATGCCTTGCGCCTGTCACAATACGGTAACAAACAGTGCATAAAATCCGTAGCGAATATCGGATAAAGACCGATATCACCGTCATTCAATGTTACGGAGTTCTTACCACGTGAAAAAACTATTTGTAAATGCAGTTGCAGTCATGGCCGCCGTTGGCAGCCTCAACTCAGTGCAGGCGGCGAATCGCGACAGCGTGAGCATTGTTGGGTCGTCTACTGTGTATCCGTTCGCCACCGTGGTGGCTGAGCGTTTTGGCAGATCTACCACCTTCAAGTCTCCAAAAATTGAATCTACCGGATCAGGTGGAGGCCTGAAGCTGTTCTGTAAGGGCGTTGGAACGAATACCCCGGATATTACCAATGCTTCCCGTCGTATAAAAAAGAGCGAGTATGACGGTTGCCAGGCTAATGGTGTCGTCGATATCGTGGAAGTGCTGGTGGGCTTTGATGGGATCGCTATCGCAAACTCCAAGAAGTCGGTGCATTTTAAGTTGAGCCTGAAAGACATCTACCTCGCCTTGGCCAAGGATATTCCAGGTGCTGACGGCAAGCTGGTAGCGAACCCGAACAAGACCTGGAAGGATGTTAATCCCGCTCTTCCAGCGATTAAAATTGAGGTTCTTGGGCCGCCCCCGACCTCTGGAACCCGTGACGCGTTTGCGGAACTGGCTCTGGGTGGCGGTGCAAAAGCTATCCCGGACCTGAAGACCCTGCGTGGCCTGGATGCCTCCAGCGTAGATGAGATCAAGGCAATGATGGCCAAGCTCGGCATGCCTGCTGGCGTTTATAATGCGCTGGCAGAAAAGAAGGGCAAGGCCCCCAAGGGCAAGGATGTTTTCAAGACCATCGCCTATGCGGTGCGCGAAGATGGCGCTTACATCGAAGCGGGTGAAAACGATAACCTGATTGTCCAAAAGCTGGAAGCCAACCCCAGCGCACTCGGTATCTTCGGTTTCAGCTTCCTGGAAGAGAATGGGGATAAGGTACAGGGCTCAGAGGTGCAAGGTGTAGTCCCGAGTTTTGATTCGATATCCACTGGTGAATATCCTGTGTCGCGCCCGCTATATTTCTACATCAAGGGTGCCCACGTTGGCAAAATTCCCGGTATCCAGGAATACGCAGCGGCATTCACTTCCGAGAAAGCAATGGGTGAAGATG
>CBDTVJ010000595.1:0-2583 GCA_965363655.1 uncultured Halieaceae bacterium
GGCGCATCAATGTCAGGAGCCTGAATGAGGTTTTGCTGAATTCTGTCGATTGCGACTGGAACCGCATCGACACGTTTAGTGCAAGCCGTTTGTCTCCCCGGGATATTGACGCATTCAATGTACAGGCAACAAAATTGCTTACCGCTCTCAATGTTCAGCAGTCATGGGTGATCAGCGACCCTGGCCTGTGTCTGCTGTTTCCTTTGTGGCAGCCCATTATTCCAGATTGCGTTTGTATTCATCTTTACCGCAACCCCATTGAAGTCGCCAGAAGCCTTCAAGCTCTCAATGGCACTCCCATCAGCGTTGGCATAGCGCTTTGGGAAAAGTATACGAGAGCAGCGCTGTACGCATCCCGGGAGCAGCTTAACCTGTTCGTATCTCATAAGAGCCTGATGACTCAGCCGCAAATACTGGCTCAGGAACTGTTAGCACGGCTATCCGATCATGGTATGGATGGGCTAAGCGCGCCCCCGCTACAAGAGGTTGAGGCACTTATTGATGCCGCCCTCTACCGGCAGCGGGATAAAGATGAAGACTGTCCACAATTCCTGAATGTCCAGCAGGCCCGATTATTTCAAAGCCTGTTGGATGGCGACATAGCTCAGGAGGCTCTCTCCCGGGAGTTGTCTGGGGGTGGCAGGCTGGCTCTCCAGGATTTTGAGCTGGGAAACTATCGCACGCAACCTCAAGCTGACAATACTACCGATGAGTTGCGCGCAGAGCCTGGAGAGAAGGAGATACAGTGTCGTCAGGAGTTGGATGCACTGCAAGAGAAGGCGTCTGTGTGGCAAAGAGAAGTGAGTTCGCTCCAGGGAATAATGGAGCGGCTGGTCAGCAGTGTCGGGGCCATGACCGGCTCGAATACCTGGAAGATAGGCAGCAAGATTGTCTCAGCAAAACAAAAACTTTTGGGGAGGAAATCCGGCCTGTCTGCTATTCACTCCGTGAATGATGCTATATCCGATTACGAGTCCTGGAAGGAACGAACGGCGGCAGAACAAGAGCGCACAAGGTCGACAAGCGACTATGGCCAGGTTGCTATTTCTTCCCGGCCCATTTTACAACGTTTCCCAACGGTAGATATTGTGGTCTGTGTACACAATGCGCTGGACGATGTCATCTGCTGTCTCAGTTCCATTGTTGAAAATACCCCAGGGGAATACACCCTGTATATTGTCAATGACGGTTCAGGGAAAGAGACCACTGAATTCTTGCGCGAGTTTAAGTCAAGCTATGCCGGAACAGTGTTATTGGAAAATGAGCAGGCCGGTGGCTATACCAAGGCGGCCAACAGGGGGCTGAGAGAGTGCAGCTCTGAATATGTCATCTGTCTCAATAGCGACACCATTGTGCCGCGGCTGTGGCTGAACTGCCTTATCGAATGCGCGGAGAGTGATCCTTCGATTGGTATTGTAGGTCCCCTGTCCAACGCGGCCAGTTGGCAGTCGGTACCTGAAAGGTTTGATGATAGTGGTGATTGGACCGTTAATGAACTACCTGGCGGTTTCGACGTCAACCAGATGGCGGAACTTGTCTACCAGGTTTCCGAGAAACGCTTTCCCCGCGTCGCTTTCGTCAATGGCTTTTGTTTTGCCATCAAGAGAGCCGTTATTGATGCCATTGGATATCTGGATGAGGAGGCATTTCCTGAGGGCTATGGCGAAGAGAATGATTACTGTTTACGTGCCGCTGATGCGGGTTTTCGACTGGCCATCGCCGATCAGGGTTACGTTTACCACTCAAAGAGTAAAAGCTACAGCCATGCAAAACGTAGAGTGCTGTCGAAGAAGGGCGGTACTGCGCTAAAAAAGAAGCATGGTGGTAAGAAGATTGATAGGGGTGTAGAGGCACTCAAGAATAGCCAGGACTTGCAGCAGGCCAGGGCGCTTATACGGCAGTACCTGCAAGGTGGCGCACTCGAAATGCGCAAGAGACCAGGTCTCCTTGGTATTTTGTATGTCTTAACCTCCGGCGCTGATGGCTGCGCCCAGCCGTTCATCCAGGAAGTTGCAGCGCTGAGGGCCTTAGGGGTTGGTGCCAAGGTTGCTACGCTTAAGGGGTGTCGTGAAGGCTGGCAGAGGTCCGGTCCTGCATCTATGAAGACGCAAGAGCAATTCCTGTTCATTACGGATGAGGATGATTTATGCCGGGTTTCAAAGGGCTTTGACATAATCGTCGCCACCTCATCACGATCACTGGAGCTTATAAAACCAGTCGCGGAAAAAAACCAGCAATTGCTTGCGGCCTACTGGATCCAGAATTATGAGCCCTGGTCTTTTGAGCAGGGCAGTGAAAACTGGCGAAAGGCCTATGAATCCTACGCCAGTATTAAAGACATGTGCTTATTTGCAGAAACTGATGGACTGTGCCGGATGGTGGAGGAGGAGCACGGAGTAAAGGTGTGGAGAGTATGCCGCGGCCTTGATAAAAAGGTCTACTTCCCTCCACCTGCTGCAGCGGTAACGAAAGAGCTGGTAACCGTCTGCGCGATGATAAGCCCTTCAAGTTCCATGCATGCTGCATTCACTACCCTAAAGATTCTGCAGGCCGTTAAGGCAGCTAATCCCACTAAGGTAAAGA
>CBDTVJ010000596.1:0-2576 GCA_965363655.1 uncultured Halieaceae bacterium
TTAATGGGCATGTACACGCCGGAGGCCGCCGGTGGGCTTGGGATGACCCGACTGGATGCCAGCCTGATCGTAGAGGAGCTGGCCAAGGGGTGTACCGCGACGGCCGCCTTCCTGACTATTCACAATATGGCCACCAACATGGTGGGTAAGTACTGCGGTGATGCGGCAATTGAGCGCTGGTGTCCGGATCTTATTGCCGGCAGCAAGCTGGCGTCTTATTGCCTGACAGAACCGGGTGCGGGCTCTGACGCCGCCTCCCTGAGTACTACCGCGATGCGGGATGGCGATGACTATATCGTCAATGGCAGCAAGGTGTTTATCTCGGGGGCGGGCGACACCGATGTGCTGGTCGTTATGCTGCGCACCGGAGACGCCGGTCCCAAAGGTATCTCAGCACTGCTGATACCCGCCGATGCCGATGGTATCTCCTACGGTAAAAAGGAAGAAAAGATGGGCTGGAATGCCCAGCCTACCCGCATGATCACCTTTGATCAGGTGCGTGTTCCGGTGGCTAACCGGCTGGGAGAAGAAGGGCAGGGTTTCGCGATCGCCATGGAAGGGCTGGACGGTGGGCGCATCAATATTGCTACCTGCAGTGTCGGCACTGCGCAGCAGGCATTGGAAGAGGCGACTGCCTATGTGCTGGAGCGTCGTCAGTTTGATACCGCTATAGCGGATTTCCAGGCCACACAATTCAAGCTGGCCGATATGCTGACGGAGCTGGTGGCGGCACGGCAGATGGTGCGATTGGCGGCGGATAAACTGGACAAGAAGGACCCGCAGGCCTCGACCTATTGCGCCATGGCCAAACGATTTGCGACTGATGTGGGTTTCAATGTCTGCAACGATGCCCTGCAGTTGTTCGGGGGCTATGGCTATATCAAGGAATATCCAATGGAGCGGCATGTACGCGATACCCGCGTGCACCAGATTCTTGAAGGCACCAACGAAATCATGCGGGTAATCGTGTCCCGCAAACTGTTAATGGAAGGCGCACTGGAGGTAATCAAATGAGTTTGAGTACATCAGAAAAACTGAAAGTAGAACTGCGAGATCACACCGCCCTGGTCACTATAGACAATCCCGGCGCGAACACCTGGGATACGCAAAGCCTCCCGGCACTGAAGGAGCTGGTGGCGAAGTTGAACGATGAGAAAAATATTTATGCGCTGGTGCTGACCGGTGCTGGCGAAAAGTTTTTTTCTGCGGGGGCCGACCTGAAACTCTTTGCCGATGGAGACCCCAAAACCGCGCGTGCCATGGCTGATTACTTTGGCCAGGCCTTTGAGGCCCTGGCAGATTTTCGTGGTGTCTCTATCGCTGCGGTCAATGGTTTTGCCATGGGTGGCGGCCTGGAAGTGGCCATGGCTTGTGACATTCGTATTGCCGAGGAGCAGGCGCAAATGGCCCTGCCTGAGGCGAAGGTTGGCCTGTTGCCCTGCGCCGGTGGAACCCAGCGCCTGTCCTGGTTGGTGGGCGAGGGTTGGGCCAAGCGTATGATTCTCTGTGGTGAGCGGATCAACGCCGCTACAGCTGAGCGCATAGGCCTGGTGGAAGAAGTGGTTGCTACAGGGGAGTCCCTGGAAAGGGCGCTGGCCCTGGCGGAGCAGGTGGGTGAGCAGAGCCCGACCTCCGTGGCCTTCTGCAAGCGTCTGGTGCACTCGGCGCGTAATACAGTGATTGCCGATGGTTTGCGCGGAGAGCGCGACCTGTTTGTCGAGCTGTTCTCTACCGAGGACCAGCGGGAAGGTGTGAATGCATTTCTTGAAAAGCGCAAACCGGCCTGGAAGAACTGCTGAGGAATATCCCGATGTCTGAAGCACCCATACTTTTTGAGGAGTTGCCCGCCGCCAGCGGAAAGATAGGCCGTGTGACATTGAGTGTCGCGGCTACCCTGAACTCACTGACTCTGGAAATGGTTGATCTGTTGCAGGCTAAGCTGGATGCCTGGCGCAGCGATGACAATATCGCGGCGATCTTCATTGAGGGCGCTGGCGAGAAGGCTTTTTGCGCCGGTGGTGATGTGCAGGCCCTGCATCAATCGGCAGTTGCTACACCCGGCGGTCCCTGTGACTACGCAGAGAATTTCTTCGCGCGGGAATACCGCATGAACTACACCCTGCATACGTATGGCAAACCGCTAATCTGTTGGGGCCACGGCATTGTGATGGGTGGCGGCCTGGGCATTATGGCTGGATGCTCTCACCGGGTGGTAACTGAAAAAACGCGTATTGCTATGCCAGAGGTGACGATCGCCTTGTTTCCCGACGTGGGCGGCACCTGGTTCCTCAATCACATGCCCGGTAAAGCGGGGCAGTTTCTGGCGATGACCGGTGCTTCTATCAACGCTGCGGACGCTATTTACACGGGTATCGCAGACCGCTTTATATCCAGTGAACGCAAGCAGGAAGTGATCGAGCAGTTGCTGAGCCAGGATTGGTGTTCTGATGTAGAAGCTAACCACGCCCTGGTCAGGCACCTGTTGCGCCCCTTCTCCGAGCAGAGTGTCGGGCAGTGTCCCGGAGGGCAGGTTGAACCGCACCTGGGCTCGATCAACACCTTGTGCGACGGTGATG
>CBDTVJ010000597.1:0-2568 GCA_965363655.1 uncultured Halieaceae bacterium
TCGCTGCGTAACAGATTGCTGAGAACCTTATAGCGCTGCTGGCTGCTGACCAGGTAAATCTTCTGGTCCACGCTGTCGGTAGCGACGCTCTCCGGTTCTATTTCCACCGTGATAGGTTGATACGTCCACTGCTGTGACAGGTTGATAATGTCCTGGGTGAAAGTGGCGGAAAACAGCAGGGTCTGCCGATTTTCCTTTTGCGGTGTAGCGCGCACAATGCGTTTCACCTGTGGAATAAAGCCCATGTCCAGCATACGGTCACCTTCATCGAGCACCAGTATTTCGACATGGTCGAGATAGAGGTCACGGCGGCCCATAAAGTCCAGCAGGCGCCCGGGTGTAGCCACTACCAGGTCCACCACGTGATTAGTAAGCCGGTTTAACTGTTTCTGGTAGTCCATACCACCAATCAGGGTCACCACCTTCAATCCGGTGTATTTGGCCAGGTCTTCCGCATCAGCGGCAATTTGCATAACCAACTCCCGCGTGGGAGCGATAACCAGCGCGCGCGGCTCTCCGACAAACCGCTCTGTCTCAGGGGGATTAACCAGTTGATCGTTAAAAATAGTCACAAGGAATGCGGCTGTCTTACCCGTACCGGTCTGGGCCTTGCCGATAGCATCATGGCCCTGCAGCGTGTGCGGTAAGATGGCACCCTGAATGGGCGAACAATACTTGAAACCCAGGTCGGCGATGCCGTGCATGATTTCATCGCGCAAGCCAAGATCGTGAAAACGGGTTTCACCTTCCTTGGGCTCAACCGCAAAGTCGTCCAGCGACCAGCTAGCTGCAGCTGACTGGGCGTCACGGGGGCGACGACGGCGTTTACTGCTTTTTCCACTGCCCTCGGGTTTTTCAGCTTGCCCGTCGGAGCCGGGTCTGGATGCTGCCGCGGTCTTATGCGATGGTTCCTGCCTGGGCGGCTGGCCGTGCCCCGAGGTTGCGGGAGCGGAATCACGGGCGGTTTCACCCTTACCCGACATGCGCCCTACTATATTCTTGATCAATGAAGTATTTCCTGTGGCTGCTCAAAAAACGCGCTAGTCTACCACTTCCCGCATAGAAAAGGTGGAGACTATTGACAGCGCTCGCTAGCGCTGCAAATCAGGATTTTTCCGGCCACAGGCGGGAGAGATAATAATCCACACTGGTAAATCGCCCTCCTCCGGTAAACAGGAGGCTAAACAGCATCAATAAATAAGTAACCGCAAATTCGATGCCGTTGTTGAGGACTACAAAATTACCCTTCTCGGTAAGCCAGGAATAATTGCCGTGCTCACGGAGGATTTCCTTGGCTGTACCCAGCCGAACTGCCACTTCTTCCGCACTGGAATCGGCGATCGCCGCCCAGCCGTGATCCCAGTGCACTGCAAATATGGCTACCAACATAGTGGCTATCAGGGGAATCGATATCCAACGTGTCGCCAGGCCCAGCAATAGCAACAGTGCACCGATCGCTTCAGTGTAGGCGGCCAAATGCGCCAGTAACCAGGGAAAAGGCAGGCCCAGGCCCCACTCGCTGTTGCCAAACCACTCAATGGTGTTTTCCATACCAGCGATTTTCTGCGTCCCCGCCATCCAGAATACCGGCACCAGGTACAGGCGCAGAGCCAATGCCGCCAGTCCATCAAGGTGCTGCAATGGGCGGAATATCCCGTTGTGGATGCTGTAGTACAATTGGGCGAGTCCGTTCATAAACTAAATCTCTTCGGGGTTATTTTTTATCTGACAACACAATGGATTAAAAGGTTTCTACATCGCCACAATAATCCTACGTTTTTTAATTCACCCAGGCCCGACCGAAGACCCCATGAAGAACCCGAGAATAACTGCCTACCTAGGGGAATGTCGCGCACTATGGGTGATCGCCTGGCCGATGGTCATTGCCCAAATGGCACAGATGGGCACGGGCGTGGTCGATACCATTATGGCGGGACGCTACAACGCCGTCGACCTGGCGGCCATCGCCATCGGCTACAATATCTGGCTGCCCATCTACGTGCTTTTCATCGGCGTCATGCTCGGCGCGACCACCATCATTGCCCAGGACTTCGGCGCCGGACGTATCCAGCAGATACGCGATTCCCTGCCGCAGGCCCTGTGGCTGGCCCTGGCACTGGGCCTGGTGGCCGGGCCGCTGTGCTTTTTTACCGACCCCCTGCTATCCCTGCTGAACCTGGACAACGACACCCACAACAAGAGCCTGGGCTACCTGCAGGCGACCGCCTTTGGCCTGCCTGCAGCGGCGATATTCCAGGCGCTGCGCTGCCACACCCAGGGCATCGGTATCATGCGGCCCTTTGCAGTGGCCAGTGTAATCGGGTTCCTGGCCAACATTCCCCTGAACTACGCTTTCATCTACGGCAAGTGGGGCGCTCCGGAGATGGGTGCTACCGGCTGCGGCTGGGCCACCGCCATTTCCATGTGGCTCAGCCCGATACTGATCAGCTTTTACATGACCCGGGCTGACAAGCTGAAACCCTACTTACCTCCCCTGCGGATGGTGGCACCCAGCTTTAATGCCATACGGCAGATTTGCGCGCTGGGGGTGCCAATGGGGCTGTCATT
>CBDTVJ010000598.1:0-2549 GCA_965363655.1 uncultured Halieaceae bacterium
CACCAACACCTGCGGCAATTTTTGCTTAGGGTCCAGCCGCGCCAGGATGGGCAGGGCAAAGGCCGCAGTCTTACCGGTGCCGGTCTGTGCCTGGCCCAGTACATCGACACCTTCCAGCATGTGCGGAATAATCTGTGCCTGGATAGGTGACGGGGTTTCGTAACCCACGTCGGCAAGGGCTTTTTGCAGGGGCGCGGGCAGCTCCAGTTCCGCAAAACTGGTTACCGCTTCTGAAGAGGACATGTTGCAACCTTGAAAATTGGAAGGGGCCTCCCAAACGGAGGCGGTCAGCGATTATACAGGGAAAGCCCCCTAGTGTCCGTAGCCATAAGGCTCAGAAACTGTAACGGATTCCCACCACCACTGACCTCCCGGCCTCCGGTGCAACATCCCGCAAGAAGGATGTACTCGCGCGTATTTCCTCATCAGCAAGGTTCTTGACCTGCAGTGACAGGAGCAATTCCGCCCGGGCCATTGCCACACGATATTCACCACCCAGGTCCCAGCGCGAGTAGCTGCGTGTCGGCGCTTCATTGACACCGGGCTTGTCCTGCTCATCCGCAGCCACCAGCATGGTCCACGCGCTCCAGGCGGAAGACTCCCATGCCAGGCGGCCGCCCACGCGCATCGGTGGCAATCTCGGAACGTCACCGCCCTCGTCCAGCTTGCCACGAATGGCGTCGCCGAACAGGCCCAGCATCACCTGACCCTGCGTCGACTCTACCAGGGTGAATTCACTGTTGATCTCTACGCCATAAAACTCGGCGTCATCCTGGGCATACGCCAGAACCTGCGCCTCTGCCACCGCCAGCCCGGAATTAACCAGGGTGATGTAATCCGAAAAGTCGTTGTAGAACAGCGTCACATCGATAGAGTGCCCATCGCCTGACCAGCGCAATGATAAATCCGCATTGCTGGAAACCTCGGTATCGAGATTCGGGTCGCCCAGTTCAATGGCATCCGTTGCCGCATGCACCACCCAATCCTGCGGCCCGCTACTCTCGATGTTGGAATACAGCTCTTCAGTCGATGGCGCTCGCTCCGCCCGCGAAAGGGCCAGGCCTAACTGCCAGTTGGCAGCGAGTTCCCAAAGTACCGAGCCTGACAGGCTAAGGGCAGTAAAATCCTGGTGCTGCGCTGCGGCAGTGTCCGGGTCGCGCTCCACCAGGTCAGCGCGCAGCCCCCCTTCGTAAGTCCAGTCACCGCTGTGATAGTCCTCCAACAAAAACAGGCCGATTTCGGCGCTATCAGTTTCCGGAATAAAGGCTTCCTCCCCCAGTGCACTGAATTCACCGCTCTTTGCCTGCACACCCAAAACCCCGTGGAAAGCCGCGATAGGTTGGTGCACCAACTCCAGGCGCGCCTCCCAGGTATCGCTGTTGTAGCGGGTACCCACCTCCCCGGAAGGCTCAAGCTCGTCGTGCTGGTAGTCGGTATAGGTCAAAAAACCCCTGAAAACCTCCAGATACTCGATAGGGTCATGCCAGTGGAGGGCGGCGTCGTAGCGCGTCTGCTCAACATCGAGCCGAATATCGCCCTCCTCATCATCCGCTTGCCCGACGTCGTCTTCCTCATCGTGATGTTCATGCGCGCCAGCAGGAATGCCGTACTCATTCTCCAGACGATTGACCGCCAAACCCACGAAGCCATCGTCAAAGTGATAGCTACCGCCCAGGGTATAGCTGTGGGCGTCGCCGTCGGTGTTGGCGATATGCCCGTCTGCACCCATCTCTTCGCCGTGTGCGGTTTCGCGCCAGGTCTCACCGGGGATCTCCAGGTCATTCCAGTTCCGGTACAGGCCGTCCACATGAAAGGCCAGCGCGCCACTACCACCATCTACGCGCAATACCGCGACATCGCCATCAGACGCCGAGTCATGACGATATTCCAGGCCTGCGCCTAGCTCATCTGGCACAGTCGTTGGAATCCGGTTATCGACAATATTGATCACGCCGCCTATGGCGCCACCGCCATACAGCAAAGTGGCAGGACCGCGCAGTATTTCAATACTCTCGGCCAGCATCGGCTCCACCGAATTGGCGTGGTCCGCGCTGAGGCTGGAAGCGTCGGCACTACTGGTGCCATTTTGCAACACCGTTACCCTGGGCCCCTGCTGACCACGAATGACCGGCTGTCCCACGCCGGGCCCGAAGGAGGCGTTGGCAAGGCCCGGCGTCGCGTGCAGGGTATCCCCGAGAGTGCTGGCAGCGGCTCGGTGTAAGTCATCACCCGTCAACACCGTTACCGGCAGGGCAGTTTCAGCGGTTTTTTTATGCAGCGGCACCGAGACCAGCACGTGCTCCATGGGCCGTGACTTTTGGCTGGCAGCTACGGGAGTGGTTTCCACTGCGGCAGTCTCCACTGCGGCAGTCTCCACTGCGGCAGTCTCCACTGCGGCAGTCTCCACTGGGACAACATCTACAGCAGCGACATCCAACGCGGCAAAACTCACAGCGGCAGCAACCGCAGCGAGAGAAAGGCTTTTTTTCATTTTGAACTCCCTGGTAAATCAAACAACAACTGGCATTAGCTCAGGCGTTGCAGGGAGG
>CBDTVJ010000599.1:0-2547 GCA_965363655.1 uncultured Halieaceae bacterium
CCGCTTCAGCGCGAATATAATCCAGAATCTGCTCATCGCTCTGGCACAGTGCACCCGGTTTGAATTCCTCACCACGGTACTTGTCCAGGGCCGGCGCGCCATAAATGTCCCGCACCTTGCGCACCGCGGCCACGATGGCCTGGCGATCGTTTTCGGTGTCCAGATAATTGGCCCGGATACTCGGGTGCGCCAGTGGATCGCTGCTGCGTATATGCACACTGCCGCGACTCTCAGGCCGCAGGTAACAAACCGTCGCAGTGGTGCCCGGTTTGGTTTTCAGGTTGCCTTTACGGTCTTCTTCGCTGGCGGCGGGGGCAAAGTGGATTTGTGCATCGGGCCGCGCCACCTCGTCACTGCTGCAGAAAAATACGCCGGCCTGTGATGCCGGGTGGGCCAACAGGCCGGTGCGCTTGAACAGGTACTTGAATATATTCCGGATCATTGCCAGGGGCCGCGTTTCCTCATAAAAGGTGGTGATGCCGTGTAGCCCCTGCTGAACATTGACGGTCAGGTGGTCCTGCAGGTTTTCCCCGACTCCGGGGAGATGCTGCTTTACCTCCACACCCAGTATTTCGAGGTGTTCCCTGTCGCCAATGCCTGACAGTTCCAGCAACTGCGGGGAGTTGATGACGCCGCCACAAATAATGACTTCCGCCTTGGCACGGGCCTCTACCAGGCTTGATGACTTGCCGTTCTGCTGGCAATACTCGACGCCGACCGCTACCCCATCCTCGATCAATACCTTCTGGCTGATGGCGCCCGTGGCAATGGTCAGGTTGGGGCGTTTTTCACACTGCTGCAGAAAGGTGCGGGCGGTGCTCTGCCGGCGTCCCTTGCGGATGTTCACCTGGTAGTAGCCAGCGCCCTCCTGCGAGGCGCCATTGAAGTCTTCATTGTAGGGCAGGCCCGTCTGCACCCCGGCCTCGATGAACATATCGGCCAGGTCGAGCTTTTCACTATTGGCCACTTCCTCAACCCACAGCGGTCCGCCGTAGCCATGGTAGTCATTGCCGCCCTCGGCTTTATGCTCCGAGCGCTTGAAGTAGGGCAGTACTTCCTCATAGGACCAGCCGTTATTGCCCAGTTCGCTCCAGTGGTCGTAATCTTCGCGCTGCCCACGGATATACACCATGCCGTTGATGCAGCTGGTGCCACCCAGTACCTTGCCACGGGGCCAGGCGATGCGGCGGTGGTGCATGTTGGGCTCCGGCTCGGTCTCGTAGCACCAATTGACCTTCTCGTTCTTCATCATGAAGGCGAAGCCCAGGGGTATGTGGATCATCGGGAAACTGTCCTTGCCCCCGGCTTCGATCAATAGCACCCGGCGGCTGGCCTCACGGGACAGTCGATAGGCGAGGGCGCAGCCGGCGGAACCGGCCCCCACAATAATGTAATCGTAGGTCTCTTTTACGTCGCTCATCTTGCGGTAACCTTTTGCGATAGAGTTTCAGTGTAGGTCAAGTGCACGGCAATCCCAGCGGGATAGACAAATATACAAAAAACGATTATTGTTTAATCGTACCGGCAGGTCAAGATCACAGGAGCCTTAATGCCCGAAAAACAGTTTAATTCACTGGACTACAGTGACCCGATGGTTGCCAGGATCCTGGATGCGGCAGAACAGTGCATTCATCGCTTTGGCATTCGTCGTACCGCGATGGGCGAGGTGGCCCGGGTCGGGAAGCTGTCCCGCGGGTCTATTTATCGGCACTTCAAGGACAAGGATTCACTGGTGGAGGGGGTATTCAGGCGCCGCCAGGAGCTGTTCCTCAATCGGGCAGAGGCGCAGTTGGAGCAAGAAGCCACCCTGGTGGACAAGCTGACCCACTCGGTAATGACCGGGCGCAAGGACATGCAGGAGGGGATTTTTGCCAGCCTGTCAGAAACTGAACCTGAAACTGTGGCTATGATGTTCCTGGACCCGCGCTTCTATCGTCGCAGCGTGTCCTTCTGGCCGCCGCATGTCCGTATGGCGCAGGCCGCGGGGGAGATTGGGGCAGACGTGGATGTAGGGGTCGCCACGGACCTGATCATGCGGCTGGCCGTGTCGTTGGTCATGTTCCCGCACATGAGCGCAGCGCTGGGCTCGCGCAAAGCCATACGCACTTACCTGCAGCGGGTGTTGACCCTGGGCCTGGGCGGCCCCGCATAAGCGGGCTCTCTACGCAATTAGTGCCTTGGGCGGCAGCGGCGTGAATCTCGTTCGAGAGTATAGGTAACACTGTTTTTGCCGATCATTTTCTCCACAATATCTGTGGATAACTAGGTGCATAAAGTGTTCAGCCAAGCCTCAAGTGGTGTAGCCTAGGCGTTTGTTGCAGATTGGTTAAAAAATACACAATATCATATTATCTCTATATATCAATAGGTTATAGAGCTTACTTGAGGTGCTGAGTTGAGATAAAAGGCTAACTACGTGAAACTTTCATGACTGCTAGCTTGTGTGCATAACCTTTCGCAAAGTGCTACCGGGGGTAACCAATGGCCCCTTTATGGGAACACCACCCAGGGTCTTCACTGGTAACAATTATTTTTACATTTTGAAAC
>CBDTVJ010000600.1:0-2537 GCA_965363655.1 uncultured Halieaceae bacterium
GGATCAATCTTCATGGCATAGTAAGGCGGCTTGTCCAACGGCCCCAGGCAGGGGTTGGGCGTAACACGGGGGTCGCCGTAGTAGCGGTCATAGGCCGACTCGCCGCGATGGCAATCCGGGTCCTCGCCGGTGCGCGCATACTCATTCATCTTGCGCACCGAATCTTCCAGCCCGGCGGGGTCTACATCAATCTTTCTCGCCAGTTCTGCCACAGTGTCCGCCTTGGCGAAAAAGCCCTCTTCTTCATAGCGTTTGGGTACCGCCCAGTCCGGCAGGAACTTGCTGTTGTAAAGCGGGCCAACAAAATAGGTGGCACGGAAGTTGGCATCAAAGATATGCCAGCTTGGATTACAGGGATTTTCCTCAGTATGCTTTTCGAAAGTTTCCAGCTGGAACGCCATGTAATTCTGCGATTCGTTACTAAAGCGCTGCCCGGCCGGATTAACCATGATGGATCCGGGGTAGGATTTTTCCATGATGCTCAGGCGGGGAATTTCCTCACCCGGAACTGATATTGTGTTGCACCACCAGGCCTCATTCAGACGGTGCATCTTCGCACCCAGACGCATGCCCTCAAGAATAGCGTCACCCGTGTTGTCTTTGGTACCGGCACTCCAGCGATGGTCGGTGGGCTGGGGCAGGTATTTCTCGCGCATTTCCTGGTTGTGTTCAAAACCACCGGCAGCCAGCACTACACCCTTGCGGGCCTGGATACGCAGCGGCTTGCCATCGCGCATTACCTCAAGGCCAACGACCTTGCCATCTTCATCGACCACTTTGGTCATGGCTGTGTTCTGCCACAGGGGTATATCCCGATCCAGCATCGAGGCACGCAGACGCGCCACGCCGGCACAACCGGTTGCCAGGCGGCGGTGAAACTTATCCTTCAGTCGCCAGGGAATATCCACTACGTAATCAACCACCAGTTTTAACGCCGTCTTCCACCAGCCAGGTTGTTGACCGATCAGTAAAGCGGCCTCCACCTGGGTAAAACCAATCACCCCGGCCAGGTGCATCATGGGGTGGGTGCGCCGCAGCCTGCGCCACTCCTCGCCCAGCTCATCAGCGTTGATAGTCTCGGGCTCCATCGAACGATGCCCTTCCATGGAACCGTCCAGGTCGGTGTAGTAATCCGGATAGTGGTCGAGGGTCACATAGCGCATGCGAGTGCGTTGGTGCAGGAAATCCACCATCTTGGGGCCATTTTCCAGATAGGCATCCAGTTGGTAGTCCGGCACTTCCTCTTCGGTGATCAGTTGCCGCAGGTAGGTCCTGGCCTTCTCCACAGAATCTTCCGCGCCGGCCTGTTGTGCATAGCGGTTACAGGGTATCCACACACCGCCACCGGAAATGGAGCTGGTACCGCCATAGAGGTCCGACTTTTCGATGAGCAGCACATCCTTGGTACCCATTTCGTAGGCACACAGGGCCGCTGTCATTCCGCCATTACCGGAACCGACCACCACCACATCAAAACTGTAATCCCACTGCTGCTCTGAACTCATAACCACAACCCTGTTGAACAATGGCGCCATGGTAGCGCAATCATGGGGCAAGTCAGCCCGCTGGCGACGGTAATGGGCTGCAGGTTTAATAAGTTGGTCGTGATCGCCCGATTGCTGCAGGAGAAAAATCACTTGCCAGCCCTTGACCGGCGTTAATACACTGTCTGCGCACTTATCCCCAAGCAAAACGTACAAGGAGTACCGCATGACCAAATCCCTGCGCCGCTATGTTCTGGCCATTACAGCCACAGCGACCATCGCCCTGTCACCACTGGCGATCTCACACTTTGATGATAAAGAGATTCCCCAATCGTACCGACAGTCCTGGTTCGCGATGATTGGCACCAATTTCGGCCCCATGGTAGCCATGGTCAAGGGGGAAATGCCCTGGGATGATAGTCAGATGGCGGCCTATGCCGATCAACTGGCGGCGCTCACCACGCTGGACGTCATGCGCGGTTTTGCCGACGGCGCCGACAAGGGTACTACCCGGGCCAAGCCCGAAATCTGGGTGAACAAGGCAGATTTCCAGAAAAAGCTGAATAACTTGAGGGACGCAGCGGACCAGCTAAAAACCGCCGCCAACGGCACCGACCGCAAGGCGATTGGCGTCCAGGTAGGCGCTGTTGGGAAAACCTGCAAAGCCTGCCATGACGAGTACAAGGCTAAAAACTACCTGTACTGATATGCCCTGCTGACGGTAGCGCCCTGTGTACATTGCAAGCAGGGCATTCCCGGCACTTACAGCGAGTCTATGCCCTCTCCCCGCTGTCGGGTTTCGCCGTCAAGGATTTCCCAGGCGGCCTTGGAATTGACGTGGATGTGCTGCTTCAGGCGTATGCCCGGATCCGAGTCCAGCAGGCCCATCGGGACCCAGTGCATTTTATAATCGGCTAAATACTGCGGCAGGATAGAACCGCAGTCGGGACAGAAGCGGCGTTTGAAACCGCTGTCCAACTGGAACTCCTTTACCCTGTCATCCCCCTGCAACCACCTGAACGCCTCTTCACTGGTAAACGCCGCCGCGCTGGA
>CBDTVJ010000601.1:0-2535 GCA_965363655.1 uncultured Halieaceae bacterium
GGGTTCGGAATACATACGTGAGAAGGTCAGGCTTTCGCGCGCGAATGCATTGATATTAGGGGTTGAGTTGCCACGCACCTGGTTTAGTACGGGGTCACCCATCTCGCCAAAGCCTACATCGTCTATCAGCACGAAGAGAATATTGGGCGGCTTGCCGCCATTGGCTTTGCGCACTTCCGCCAGCTTGGCCGCAATGGTCTTATCTTCCTGGGCCCAGCGATCACCGTGCTGCGCCAACAACATATAGTGTTCCGCGTCATGCTGGATTTCACCCGGTTTTGCGTCTCCCAGGCTAATCTGGGGAAGTGCAAGTAACAGGACAGCGAGAGTTGCTTGTAAGCGTATATTCATCATTTATTCAGACCCGTCTAGAAAATGTCATTACTGCTTGCGCGGTTAAGCCGCAATACCACGACTTTCATGTGCCGGATAATTCCAGCAAGGGGAGTTATACCCTTCCCAAGCGGGCGGGCACATCAAAAAAACGACAAAGGGAATGGATCGAGGTGCGTGCTGGCAATTAACTCAGTAGTGCAAGTCTGCCCGGATCATTGAGACCTGCGGTATCAGAAGAGGGGTCCTGGCACTCAGTGCCGGTTTAATGTTGCCGAGGGCAACTCGCCATAGACACGACGATAATCTGCAGCAAATTGGCCCATGTGCCAGAAGCCATGTATGCCTGCCAATTCGATGATGCTTTCACAGGACTGTGTATTGAGGGCGAGTAATCTCTCACGCACACCGGCTAATCGTAGAAGTTTAACGTATTTCTTTGGCGTCACACCAAAGCGCGTCTGAAAAGTCCTTTCCAAAAAGCGTGGATTGCACTCGGCATACGTGCAGAGTTCAACCGCTGAAATATTCTCCATTTCGCTAGTATGAATGAGTTCCAGAGCCCTTGTCATCGAGCGCTCGGATTTAATCAAGCCGCCTTTGTCGATAGCTTCCGCATCAATCAGGGCATCAAGAATCGCCAGAACCAGGCTTTCTTCGCGACGCGCTACGATGGCCAAACGAGTATCAGCATTATAGGCCTGCAATTGCTGCCACTTGCGCAACTCCGCGCGAAGCACGCCAACCTTTATCAGGCTTGGTTCGTAGAGACCCGGAGCAGGCAACAGACTAATCAGCGACCGGTTGTAAACCTTCTCAGCCAGATCCGCTATAAAAGCCTCCGCAAAATGTATTCCATTGCCACGAAACCCAACTGGAGAGGCCCCTCTTAAGTCTTCGTCACTCGCAAAAATGATTATTGCATCGTTGGGTATGACTTGATCGTACGCCCAGGTTATCGGGTTGTCAGGCTCAAACAAACCGAAGCTCAAGAGGCCTTCGTTGCTATGAAGACTCTGATCGAAAGCAGCGCCGAAGTGGAACCGGTTATACCCGACATGTGCGGTCTGATAGAGGCTGACCTGGGAGATCTCCTCTACCGGGCTAAGCTGGGACACTCTGAAATCCCAACCAAACTGAAGGGTATCCAGGTTGTGGAAGCTCTCTGCTTTTTGTGACTCTACGCTGAACATGTCGTTTTTTTGATGGGATAGGTATTGGAAATAGAATACAACTATAGCACTGACCCAGTAAATACCAGTATTTGCCTATATGGCCTCAACAATCGTCCGGGTAATTCATGGACGGAGACTTCTGAAGGATAATGAGCGGCCATTCAAAAGAAAGCAGATCTAAACGGGGCAGACCAAAGTCCCCCGCCAATATCGCGCGACCAAACAGGATCGTAAGCTTTGTAACCGATAATGAATTGCAGCAGCTGAGACAGGTGGCCGCCGAAGAGGAACGCTCCATGGCTGCAGTCGTGCACCGCATTATCGCCCACCACTTTCGGGATGAGTAGATACGCTGTGCCTGCAAGCATATAGGCACGATTAAATTTCAACCTTAAGGGCCACCGCAAAATATAGAATCACTGCGCTACTGACTGCCCTTTCTTTATCAATTACTCGATGGATAAATTGCTATGAAAATTAAAATATTCCCTCTGATTATTGCTGTACTACTGGGCCAGAATGCATGGGCAGATGAGCCGCAGCACTCCGGCTACCTCACCGAAGATGTTTACCAGAAGCTGGAATTGGTTGAGATTAGAGAAGGGGATGCGGCCCAACGCTGGATGAGTCCGCAACTCAACTTCGCCAACTACAAGACCCTTCTGGTGGACGATGTGGTTCTATACCCGGAACCCGAGCCGGGTCCCCAGGTGAGCCAGGAGACCCTGGATGCCGCCAGCGCCTACTTCACCGGCAGCATGAAGGAGAAAATGGGGGCGGTTATGACGCTTGCCAACGAACCGGGGCCTCAGACCTTGCGGGTGCAGGCCGCCATCACGGGTGTGGAAATCAAGACAGAGGGAATGAAGGCTTACGAGGTTGTGCCAGTGGCAGCGATTTTTGGAGGCGTCAAGGCCCTGACCGGCAATAGAGCCCGCGAGGTGCACGTCTACCTGGAAGTAAAGTTGACCGACAGCGAAAGTGGCGATTTGGTGGGAGCCGTGGTGAGACGCATGGAAGGCGAAGA
>CBDTVJ010000602.1:0-2534 GCA_965363655.1 uncultured Halieaceae bacterium
ACAGCTGGAACAACAGGTAAGGGTAGGGCGGATGAGTCTTAAAATCTACAATACCATGTCGGGTGAGAAGGAAACTTTCCAGCCATTGGTCCCTGATACCGTGACCATGTATGTCTGTGGCCCCACCGTGTACAACCTGGCACATATCGGCAATGCCCGACCTGTGGTGGTGTTCGATACGCTGTTTCGCTTGTTGCAGACCCACTATGACACGGTGATTTATGCTCGCAACATAACAGACGTGGACGACAAGATTATTGCCGCTGCGCGAGAAGGCGGGCGCAGCATCGAATCAGTCACCGATGAATTTACCGCCCGCTACCGTGAAGATATGGAGCAGCTCAATGCGCTAACGCCCACCCTCGAGCCCCACGCGACGCACAATATTGAGCCCATGATCAAGCTCACCCGCACGCTGGTGGAAAAGGGTAATGCCTACGAGTCCCAGGGACACGTGCTGTTTGCCGTGGAGTCCATGGAGGACTATGGCAAGTTATCCAATCGCTCCCTGGATGACATGCTGGCCGGTGCCCGGGTCGAAGTCGCCGATTACAAGCGCCACCCTGGGGACTTTGTGTTGTGGAAGCCCGCAGCGGAGGAGGACCCGGGTTGGGACAGCCCCTGGGGGCGTGGGCGCCCGGGTTGGCACCTGGAATGCTCTGCCATGATTCGGGAGCACCTGGGAGAGACTATCGATATCCATGGCGGCGGTCGCGACCTGATCTTCCCTCACCATGAGAATGAAATCGCGCAGAGCCGCTGTGCCCACGGCGGCGATTACGTGCGCTACTGGATGCACAACGCCTACCTGGATATCGATGGCGAAAAAATGTCCAAGTCACTGGGCAACTTTCGCACCGTGCGGGATCTGCTGCAGAGTTACCGTGGGGAGGTGCTGCGTTTTGCGCTGCTGTCTGCCCACTACCGCTCGCCCTTGAATTTTTCCCCAGAGCTGTTGGAGCAGGCCCAGGCGACACTGGATAGCCTGTACAGTACCCTGCGCGACGTGCAGGATGTGGATTTGGATACGGAAGTGATATTGGCGCAAGAGCCTTTCTACCAGGCGCTTAATGACGATCTCAATACACCAGTCGCCATTGCCGAAATTCACGCACTGGCCAAGCAACTGCATAAGGCAGACGGAGCTGACAAGCCCGGACTCAAGGCGCGTATCCTGGCGGCGGGCAATCTGCTTGGCATCCTGGAGCAGGATGCCGAGGAATGGTTGCAGGGGGCCAGCTCGGACGATGCCATCTCCGGTGACGCCATTGAGACGCTGATTAGCGAGCGGCAGGAAGCGAAGCTGGCCAAGAACTACGCCCGGGCTGACGAGATCCGTGAGGATCTGCTGGCCCAGGGTGTGATGCTGGAGGATTCCCGCGAGGGCACCAAGTGGAAACGAAAGTCAGACTAACGGGCTCGGAAGCCTAGCCGAGGCTTTTTTCTCCTGACTGCACGCTCTGCTGTATCAGCGTGTTGATGGTCATCGGGCCTACGCCACCTGGCACAGGGGTATAGGCTGAGGCCTTGTCTACCAGCGGTCCCAGTTCTATATCGCCAACACCACCGGGGTGATAGCCCGCATCGACCACCACGGCACCTTCTTTTACCCAGTCAGCCTTAATAAATTCAGGCTTGCCCACCGCGCCAACCAGGATGTCCGCCTGGGCGACGATGTTGTCGAGGTTCTGTGTTCGCGAATGGCAGATGGTCACCGTGGCATTTTTCTCCAGCAGCATCATCGCCATGGGTTTGCCCAGGATGGGACTGCGACCGACCACTACGGCGTGCTTGCCCTCGATCTCGATCCCGTAGTGTTCCAGTATGCGCATAATGCCCTGGGGTGTGGCACAGCCGTAGGCGTCCTCACCCATGGCCATGCGGCCAAAGCCCAGGCAAGTCACGCCATCCACATCCTTGGACAGGGCGATTGCGTCGAAGCAGGCGCGCTCGTCGATCTGCTCAGGCACCGGGTGTTGCAGCAGGATGCCGTGTACATCGGGGTTATTATTCAACTCATCGATTTTCGCCAGTAGTTGCTCCGTGGTAGTGGAGGAGGGCATTTCAACCGCCATCGACTCCATGCCCACCCGGCGACAGGCATTGCCCTTCATCTTTACGTAAGTAGCCGAGGCGGGGTCGTCACCCACCAGAATAGTGGCCAGTATTGGGGATTTCCCGTCCGAATTCGCCTTCAGGCGCTCCACCCGCTCCAGTAATTTGGCCTCGCTTTGCGCGGCCAGGGACTTGCCATCCAGGACGAGTGCAGACATGCGGTGTGTTCCTCAATTGAATTGCAATGATGAAAGGGGCGGTATTGTCACACGGGAACTTGTGTAAGTGAAAGAGTCGGGGTAACTTAAGTTGCGTGAACCTGCCATTTTAGCGTTGACGCTCACCAGAGGGGTGAGTATCATGCGCCCTCCTGAAAACAGGGGTCTGTGGCGCTCGCGCCAAATCAAAAGACCAGGTCGATGACATCGGGGTATAGCGCAGTCTGGTAGCGCGCCTGCTTTGGGAGCAGGATGTCGGGA
>CBDTVJ010000603.1:0-2523 GCA_965363655.1 uncultured Halieaceae bacterium
TCGCTCTCTCCCGACTGACAACTGCCAATAAATTCTACCTCCAGCGGTTGCTCAATACTGCCGGGGCCCCGTTCTATTCCTACATGAAGGAGCCCCACACTGTCACGGTCACTCACGTTTATTGTATACCCAGGATAGGCTGCCTCTTCCTGGCCGTCCACCTGAATGGACAGCCACAGTTGGTTTAGAATGCGGCCGTGATCGGACCAGAAGGTTCCGGATTTTAAAGCCATTAACACTCCCCGGTAACTCTGTTCCGGTACGATAAGATGTGTGCGGGCGAAAGCACACGGAGCCTTGTCCAGGCGCGAATTGTGGAAGTCAGATGAGGCCAGCGCAGCCCATATTTGCCGGCCTTCGGACAGCAACTGGTCCCATACACCACCAATCTCAGATACCACCGGGTCCCAACGGTCTTCAGTAAAATATGGTCCCTTATACTTACCGGGTATCAGCGCATTTTGGTGTCCGGGCGCCCCCTCTATCAGGGTGAAAATGGGTCCGTTGGAATTCCACCTGGTCAGGTCAATCAGGTTTTCCAACACATCCAGATCCTTACGGGATGGGTGGTTGTAGGCGAGGAGCAGGCCATCATGGCCAGACTGGTACTCCCTGATCAGTTGTAGAATTTTCTGGTCCGAGCTCTTGCTCGCTCCGTTTTTCTTTACCTCTGCCAGGCTTTGCTCAGTGGCGGTGCGTATTGCCTGCAGATCGTTGGTACTTACCAGCGGACTCACAATAAGCCCTGCATGCTCTCTGCCTTCGTATGACGGCATGTTGAGTTCCAGCCCGTTGAACAGCAGGAAGCCTGGGTGCTGTTCACGTAGTTTATGCAGTTCCCTCATTTGCTCTTCGCTAACAGTCCCCTCCGTATCCGAGTGATCGGAAATCACCAGCGCGTCGCAGCCATTATCCTGAGCCAGGTTAACCAGTTCTGTTGGTGATAACTTGCCATCTGAGTAGCTGGTGTGAGTGTGGGGGTCCAGAATCAGGTTGGCCTCGCCGCCAGCCCAGTAGGGTTTTGTCTCGATTGCCGTATCATTCATCAAGCTATAGATGCCGATACCGGAAAAAGTAAGAAACAGGCAGGTGATGATGGTATAAGGCCGGGATTTGAGCCATTTCCAAGGGTTTATAAATAAAGCCTGTGAATTGCGTGCTCGTCGCGATGGGACCCCGTAGGAGGAAATACACTTTTCCAGTAATTGTCGCATGGCCCTGGAATTGCTAACAGCTGATCTAGCGGCAAGCGCCTCAAGAGCATCAAAATGCCTGGCGGACAGGAATATGGAAGTGCGCACCCATCTTTGGTCACCTTGCTCCCGGCCAAATGATGTCATCGCCTCGAGTACATGGGGGTCGTGCAGAAGCGTGTCTTCGTCTATTGGCTCGGCCCGGGCTTCAAGGTCCAGCAAGCGCTGGCAGAGTGCTGAGGGTTCCTGCCCTGTCTTTCCAGAGAGAAGCCGCAGGTGCGTCACCTGGAACAGGCGAAGGTTTAATTCCACCTCACGAGTTGTTGCAGACATGTGCCTGATGAATGCCCCTGAAAATCTGATGTCAGGATCATACTACTTTTGTCGAAGAAACTGTATTTCAACCCGGGCGCGGTCGACAGGGTTACACCTTTGTGTGCCAGCTCAATGTAGTCACAGGACAGGCAAAATGGCTTCTGGGGGTAAGTGCGTTCAATGCATGGAAAACTGTAGTTACTTGAATGTAGGCGCCGAACTCCCTGGTTCATGAAAGTTTATTTGTCAGAGCAAGAGGAGGGGCTAAAGCTTCACACAGTAATCCCCCGTGGACCTGTAACCTGGAGGGCTATGGATGTCACCCATCCCCCCGCCGGACCTACCCATGCCCCACCCGGGATTTTCCGAGAGCTTTACAGTCCGGGGTAGAGCGGAGGGCCCCTACAGATTGCCTGCCGCTAGCCGAAAATCGGGAATCTGCGTTTTTTGGCCAGCTTGTCCATTGCAGCCTGTATGCGACTCTCAATTTCTTCGTATATAGCGTCGACGTACTCCTGGTCGTCCAGCCTCGCCGGGTCTGAATCGAGGTAGATTGGCTCCAGCATCTCGGTGCGAATCTTTGCCGGCAGGGGAATGTGTTGGAAGGGTGTAAGGTGCAGGGCAAATCCCAGCGGCCAGCTCAGGGTGATGGGCGCCACATCCGAGCGCATGCGCTCTTTCAGGTTCAGTAACCGGGCAAGCCCGCGTCCCTCGGACAGGACGAACAGGGTATCGTGGCCACCTATCGTGGCAACGGGGACAATGGGTACGCCTGAGCGCATGGCGAGGCGGATGAACCCCTTGCGACCGCCCAATACTGCCTTGTCCCGATCGGACCATTTACGATAGCAATCCAACTCGCCACCCGGCCACAGCACCACGTCATCCCCCTTGTCAAAAGCGGCCTGGATATTTTCGCGGGAGGGAGAGATAACACCGAGGCGACGGAAATACTCACCGATCATGGGAGATTTCATCAGCACATCGTGCGCTGTGCCATGTAGATTGCGCGTTT
>CBDTVJ010000604.1:0-2520 GCA_965363655.1 uncultured Halieaceae bacterium
GTCGACCCCTCCCTGTACTCACCTTTGGGAAGAAAATATTTATTCACCACCAAACCCTGATATGGTGAATAGACCTTCTCCGAGTTATCTGTCGCGGCATTGGCTTCTCGGATAGCAGCTAAAGTTTGAGGCCCGACAATCCCGTCAACTAATAAGCCATTTTTCTGCTGGTAAGACTCAACCGCCGTTCTAGTGCCGGCACTAAAAACCTCATCAGCATCAATTCCCAAAGCCTGCTGCAGCTCGGCAACCTCCTGACCCCTTGAACCCTTTTTCAGTAACATATCAATCTCCTTATAAACTCTAAATGGAATATTCTATGAACCCGCCAGGTTAAAAAACACCACTAACGATCTTCCTAACCAAGTTCTCCTGGGAACTCACTAAAAACAGCATATCGCCAGGGCAAACTTCAAGACGGTCAGTCATTATTCGTCCTCTTCATCAAGAGCCCACTTTGGTTCTGAGTATCTTCATCATTCAAGTGTCGGTATTCAGACGATCCGTTTAAACTCTCGCAAAGACGCAAAGGATTTTCTTGGCGTGCTTTGCGTCTGCGTCTTTGCGAGAGATATGATTGAAATTTGACTCATGTGTAAAGATGTTGCTTACTCAAGGATTCCTTGTATTTCGCCAGGGACACGCTGTAAACTGTCCTCAACTCATTGAATAGCAGATAGTCAAAGTCGGTATTTTGCCCAATTGATACACTGCGTTATTCGCTATAAGGAATAAAGGTGTGGACAAGTCACAATATTTCTACCGAATTACATTTTTTTCCATGCAGGAAGATAAAGTATCGTTGCTTGACGTAAATGATCTCAGCGCGAAGACGCCCCCGCTAGAGCCATGGCTAGGTGTGGCTGTTTCATTAGCTGATGGTCAACATACCATTCAACAGCTTATAGAACATTTGGCGGGTCGATACGATGGTGCGCCCCCACTGGAGCTTGAGAGGACCATCGAATCCGTCATAGAGCGCCTCACCGAAACAGAGGTTCTCAAGTTGGCTGACCAGGCGGTTATTCTGCCTTACTACCTGTCGCTCCCCGCAGAAAAGCTGGATATGGAAATAGCCAGGCGGCTCATGACCGATGACGGTTATTTTCAAAATAATGGCAAGCATTGATTGCCTGCGCGATTGTCCCTGTGAGAAATGTGAGCTATAGTGGCGACCAAGATAGCCACTACGGCGCAATGAGTGAGCGATTCAATTACTGTTTACTGTTGGGCCCTGGTACAGATTACTAAAAGAAACGTCAAGCAATCCTGACGGAGGCAACGAATCATGAGTAGGACACTTGTACTGGCACTGATTCTTCTACTGTCCGGCCCGATCTCTGCACTTTCACTTAAGGGGCACGATAAACTGGCGCCTATTGTCCGTACCGAAATGTATCCACAAGTCTCTATCGAAGATAGCGGCGTATGCGGGTCAGATGGTGTCAACAAGCGACTTATTAACGAATCAGTTACGACTGCTAAGGTGGTGGTGTGCCTGGAAACCCATCAACCCTCCAGGCAGGTGCGGGAGTTTTCGACTATCGATATTGGCGCAAAGTCTACTGCCGAACTGGGTTGTACGGCAGAGGAGTCAGAGGCAACAAAACACTATAGCATTCATTGGGCAGGTTTCTCTGACGCCACGCCGCCTGAAGATGTCACGCAAGCGAGGCAAAACATTTTCGTATTCACATCAGCACCTAGTGAAGAGCACGTTATTCAGAACAGGCATTCCTTCAAGAAAGCACTGGTTGATTATGAGTATAAGGGAATCAGATACGCAAAATGGATAGAACCGAGGTTTTTCGTATCACCAGGCCGTGCCGACAAAACCCCGCCAAGGATTATTGGAGCAAGATTCGATAAGCCCTACATGGGCACGCATTGTGTCACAAGCGTTGATCCGGCCCGGTCGGGCGGTATCTCAGGCAATAACTGTAAATACGAGGGAAAAGAGTATTCTGCCGGAGCCGTTATGTGCCAGAGCAAAAAACAACACAGGTGTACTGATGGGGCCTGGGTCTCATTAGAGAGTAATTGCTAATACCAAGGGGGCGAAGATGGATATCGATTATTCGGATTTACTCGCAGATGCTGTAACACTAATTATCTCGAATCAACCGGGGGCTCTTTTAAGCGTCATCGAATACCTTGAATCCACGGGCCCGGACCATGAAGCTTTACATACCTTAGATACACTAAGGCCATTAATTTTTCATCAGGCGGCATCTCTTCAGCAGCAGGAATGTCATGATGATGCAGCTCGGTATTACGACATCATCATAAAAAAATATCCGGGGAGTGACGAAGCCAAGCAAACATCGCTTGCCAGGGTGCGGGTAGTATCCGCCAGCAGAACCTGATTGATTCCGGGACCCGTGTGGCGCTGCCGCCGGTGAAGCTCCATTGTTCAGTGCTGGCGGAGGATGCCATTAAAGCGACGATTCATGATTATCAGCGCAAGCAGCATGGGGCGGCGTAATCGGACAGACCGCCTAATTTCAGTAAATCAGGCTA
>CBDTVJ010000605.1:0-2519 GCA_965363655.1 uncultured Halieaceae bacterium
TGCTTGTTTCGCCTATCGGGCTGCCCTTACTCGCACCGACCCTGGGACTGTCCAGGTGAATTTCATCGGGGCTTATCGACGGCAGGTCTTCCAGGGCCTGTAGCCAGCGTTTGAGGTCGCCATAGCGCTCCGGGGAGAGGCCCCTGCTGATTTGCTCCTCGAGTCGCTCAGCCCAGGGCTCCAGTTCCCCTTCGCGCCAGTGCGCGATAAGCGGTTGGTAGTCCATTATTTGAGGGCGACAAGCGAAGCGAAATTAAAACACTGGAACCACACATCGCAGCTGCTGAAGCCGGCGTCGTCGATGCGCTGCTTGTGCTGGTTGAGGGTCTCAGGCAGCAGTACATTTTCCAGTGCGCTGCGTTTGCCGGCTACTTCCAGTTCACTGTAGCCATTGGCGCGCTTGAACTGGTGGTGGAGCTCAATATTGAGCTCGTCAAGATGAGGGTCCTCGAAGGTGAATAGGCCGATTTCAGCCAGGGAGTCAGCAAAGAGGGTGTCGCGGGGGTTGTTCACTGGGGTCACAGTGCCCGTATTAGTTTGAATTTAAAGGACATTTAAGCGAAGGCTGCAATTCTAGCATGAATTGTTAAACCGGGCTGCCAAGGTTTCGCTGTATTCCTGTATCTGGACTGGCCACAATAAGTGGCGTGAATTATTCACGAGGAGTCTTCATGCCAATAACTATGCCTGCAAGTACGGCGACAATGTCTCCAGGATTCACTCCCGACTTGCGTCCGCCCAAACTGCGACACAGTGTGATGGAACTGGGCAGGGTTATGCTGGAAATTGGCAGCACCGCTATGCTCGGCCCGGTCCTTAGATCCCTGCCGGAGGGTGATGGGCATACCATCATGACCATACCCGGTTTCATGGGTGCCGACGGTTCTACCTCCCAATTGCGCAAGTTCCTCAATGGTCGTGGTTACAATGCCATACCCTGGGGTCTGGGCCGCAATGCCTCTGAGGTTCGTTCGCAGAATATAGACGATTTCCTGGAGCACAGGGCGCAGACAGAGGATGCAATTGCTGCGCGTATTGAACAGGAATTTATAGCCAGTGGCCGCAAGCTCACGCTGATCGGCTGGAGCTTGGGTGGCTTGTACGCCGTGGCTCTGGCACACCGTTTTCCCCAGTGGGTTCGCCAGGTGATTACCCTGGGAACACCCTTTGGAGATCCCCGGGGCACGGCCCTGTACAGCGTAATGGGTAGTCTCTATGACAATGATGTCGATGAAGAAGCGCTGCAGCGCTGGGTAGCACATACCTACAGTGGAGGTGCCTTGCGCGTGCCGGTGCTGGCACTGTTCAGTGAGTCAGACGGTATCGTAGGGGCGGGTATCGCCAGATGCCAGGGTGATCCGCGCTATGTCACCAATATGGTGGTGATGGCCAGTCACGTGGGCTTTCCCTTCAATCCGCTGGTATTCGCGGTTGTCGCCAACCACCTCGTTGAGCCCCACGAGCGCTGGGCGCTGTGTCGCAGCGAGCGTATACGGCCCTTCGTGCGGATAGCCGAGGATTTCTGAGGGTTTGTTGCTCAGGCGGGTGTTTCAGGAGTTGCTGCTGGAGAAAGCATGGTTCCAGTTTTTGCTGGCGAGCGTGTACCACGGCCTGCCCGGTGAAGCTGCTGAGGCGCCCTTAGTTGGCGCTGCGAATCAGGTGTGATTCTTCGGTATTGTTGTTCTGCTCGGTACGCGTGTGCGGATTGATACCGGCAAAATGCGTGGTGCATTCATCGGCGTCAATCTCAACGTGTTGGTGCCGGAATTTGATACTGCGCAAAAATTCCACCCAGCTTACCTTGCCATCGTCTCGTCTTTTCATATCGTGCTCGAATCCAAGCTGCCTAAACTCTGACGTTCAGTATAGTAGTTGTATGAAATCCCATGGCGTGAAAAGTTCATTGCAATTGTGTGAAAACTGCCAGTCGGCAAGGCCTGGGGTATAATTCCGCCGGCTCTTGCTGGAACGTTTTGATGATACCGGACAACTACCCCTGCGACCCCGCTCACCTGTGGCGGCACTTCTCCCTGTCCCTGCTGGGTTTGGCGGGCGGCCATTCCGGGATACAGATCCACCAACAGCGGGGCAATGCAATAAAACTGCTGGTCCCGCGCCAGCGATCTGCACGAGCGCCTGCAGATCGATACCGTAGAACCTTTCTGGCAGTTCCTGAGGGAATTGCCGGCACAAATGTAGACCCACGGAGAAGCACTGATGCTACAAGTACTGGAACAACTCCCCGTCGATCCAATCCTCGGGCTGTCCGCCGCCTGCAAGGCCGACAGCAACCCGCATAAGGTGGACCTGACGATCGGCATCTATATGGATGAGCAGGGTATTTGTCCGGTGTTTGAAGCGGTGCGGATAGCCCAGCGCGCACTGCAGGAAGAGGAAGTTACCAAGGCCTATATGGCACCCGCCGGCGATGAGCTGTTCAACCTGGGCATGCAGCGCCTGGTACTGGGTGATGACAGCAGCCCCCTCGCTGATGGCCGCGTCAGCAGCATCCAGACACC
>CBDTVJ010000606.1:0-2518 GCA_965363655.1 uncultured Halieaceae bacterium
CGCTGGCACATCCCGAGTCTGCCGGATTAAGGCGACAATCACGATAGTGTTCTTACCGATTGGCACATACACCAGGTAGTGCTCTCGGACGAGTTAAAATGGTGAATTTCCTGGTGTCAGCTATTTGAAGTGTCGTCGAGTGGCTTTGGGCAATTCGCTCAGCACTTTCGTGGAGGTCAGCGAAGTATTGCTGCGTCAGCTCTTTTCCCCACCGAGACAAAGACCACCGCTTCGCTTCTCGAAAATCCCGTTCCGCCGTTGCGGTCAGGATATAATGCCTACGTTTCCCTGCTTTTTTCGAGGAGCCAGCCACCTTAACTAATCTTCTACAGCAATATCGAGAATAGACTTATCAGAGAAACGACCAGCCGCAAGATCATCCAAACCACCCTGGATGTGCGTCACTGCTGTCTGAGCCTCCATGTCACGGCGGATCAAGCTGCGCAGGTATTCACTGGGTGTCGAGTACAATCCGGCATCACCGGTGCGGCCATTTACAAAGTCTCGCAACTCATCAGTCAGAGATAAATTCATACTACTAGCCATGTTGATGGTCTCCACATAATCTTCTTGATGAATCTAGTCGTTTTGTCGATTATTGTCAATATTCGACATGTATTATCAGTGCCGACGCACGAGTGCCCAGAGTGGCCCCCATTCCCACCCCCGCCTGCTGTGAGCTATGCCTGACGATGATTTCGGTGCGCTCATAGGGGGTGAAACAGGCGTTTGGGGTGTCCAGCGGCGGTTTGGTGGCGGGTTGAGAAAAATGGAGGCAATAGACAGCCTCCGCAGCTTAGCGGTACCGAAGACAACAAAGCGTGCTGCTTAGACGAAGCGTAATTGGAACGGCCGCTGCATCAGTTGCTCGACCTCCGCCAAGCCATATTTATCCAACCAGGGCCCGGTAAGGGTGGCGCGCATGAATTCGATAAAGGGGCGTACACCCATCCGTCGGAACATGGGTGCGAGCGCGCTGGAGAAGCGGGCGAGCGTGTTGATCAAATGCGCCAGGCGCATCAGGTAGTGATAGCCTCGCATGGCGTTCCAGTCCTTGGCGAAGCAGTGTTCGTAAGAGTAGCCCTGGTGCTTTTCAACCAGGAAGTTGGTCTCGATGCCCCAGCGATAGCGGGCACCCAGGTTGCAGCGCTCGTGGACATTAGCCGCGTTGAGGGGGCGACTGGAGATCCAGGCATGGCGGTTATTCATAGTCTCGATCTCGCCGTTTTCATTCACCGTTTGCCACTGCTCTTCGCAGATAACGACATGGAGGTCGATGTGTTGACTATTATTGGCGCCATACTCGTAGCGAATGTGGTTGACCCAGCGAAAGTGCTGGTGTCGTTCACCCCAGTTCTGCTGATGCTCCTGGCCGGTTTGGAGCTTGCGCAGGCTATGATACTCTCCCCAAACCGTCGGCAGGGAGCCGTCTTTCAGCACGATCATCAATTGCCAGTTATAGTCGCTGCAGCGCGCCATCACCGGACCCTGAGCGTAGAGCCCATCCAGCAGTAACATTATCGGCAGACGAGGAAAGGCCTCTTTAATGCGCTTGGCCAAACGGTGAAAGGCGCGGGTTTCGCAATCCTGCTTCTCCCGCTCGCTGTCACCTTCCCGGTAGTCGAGAAACTGCGTCATTAGCGGGATCACCATGCCGTTGCGAAAACTCAGGTTCGCCTCTAACACGTAGACAGAGTAGCGGTAGCGTACCGGCTCTTCGTCAGAGGAGGAGGTGCGGCGCTGTAACAGTGCTTCGTGCCAGAGTTCGGAGCCGACCAGCTTCTGAGTACCATCAATAGCAACGGGGTAAGTATTGTTCACCCGGAAAGGGGCAAACTTTTTCTTGCGAATGAGCTGTCGGACCAGTTCGATCTGAGCCTGCTCTATGTCATTGACATCGATGCGCTGTAACAGGCGAAACAGAGTGTCGGCATGGGGCATACTCTCTAATTCGGGAAAGAGCTCACGCAGGTTTTTCTCAATCATCGGGTGGGTGATGCGGCTATTGGCCTGACGACGGGAGCTATAGTGCAGGACGAAGATCAGGGTTCCGTACAGTGTGAGCACCGTCAGCTTGTGTTTGATCTTTTTGGGCTTGCGTGGATCGGAGATTTTACGCAATTGGCGCAGTAACACTGGCCATTGCGCTTTGAGTACGCGGGCCTGCTCGGTGACGGCCTCGATACGCCCTGCACATTCCTCTTCGACGGTATCGAAGGAGCTGCAAGTGTTTGGCACTGACGGCTTTTCGTGGGGGATTAAGCCGTCTGCGCGTTGTTGTGCGCGCAGCGCCTGATGTTGGCACTTTTTTTTCGCTTGAGTTCTTTGATGGCCTCTCTGTTCGGGCGTCGACTCGGTTTGCTCATGTGCGTTCTCCGCAAGTGGTGGGTGAAACCAGCAAGCGGCGGAAATCCGCCTGCAAAGGCTTAGCAAAGATCAGTTTGGGCGTAGAGCGGTAAGTATGGCCGGGGCGTGCCAGCCCTCTGCCGGAGGTCTGGCCAAGCTCGTGCCAGCCGGC
>CBDTVJ010000607.1:0-2509 GCA_965363655.1 uncultured Halieaceae bacterium
TAGGTTTGTTCACTGAATGGAGTAGGGCGGTTGCATGAGACAAGATGCCAGTTTCCGCCGATGTTAAAAAGTTAGCCTATTGATGACCCTTTGCATTGAGTTGTCATTCCAAGTGCCGGGCTACAAATGAAAGAAGCGGCGCAATTACGTTATTAGTCTCGTCATCCTCAGCTGACAATACATCAAAGTGGGCATAGCCTTCGGACATGTGAACCTCGAAACCACCGGAGACGTCCCCGTAACTTGGAAAGGCGGGACTGGGGTTGTCCATATCCACTAAGCGGGCGGTCACGCCGTCACAGGCGGGTGCGGCACAAGTCGCAATCAGGCTGGCGAAAGATCTCCAGGACGCCGGGGTGGGTGTAAGTCCGTTGCTACCGCCGAAGGCGATAACTGGAATATTGATCATTCCGCCCTGGGTACGATTGTCTATATCGGTGCGGCCGCGACCCAGCGGGGGCGGCGCCGACAATGGGCTGGTATCCAGCCCGAGACCCGACACAATGCCCAGGCCTGAAGACGGGTAGTACCAGTCAGAGAAGTTGGTATGGCCGCGATAGAACATCGGCAGCATGTTCCTCTGGTCTGAGGGTTCAACCTCCAGGCCCCATCGTCGAATCTCGTCCAGCGACTGCGGGGGTGGACCGTTGTCGACAAATGCCTCGGCTGGAATCTCATCATCACCGGTCAACCAGGTGTCGATGCCGTCGACCACCGGCCCGGGAAACCCCAAAGAGGTGGACACAAAACTGTCAATTGCGGCTACGGTGCCATCGTCGTCAAAGAACTGTCCCAGCATGCTCATGGGAGAAGTCGGCTTATTACCCAGCAACACTTTCAGGCCTATCAGTCCGGGAACCTTGTCAATAGCGGTGTTGCCCGGTTCACCATTTTGCTGTTGCTGCAGGATGGATAAAATATCTTCACCATTTGCAGTGATATCCAGCCCAAGCAGATCGGCCGCGGCATGCAGCTGAGAGGAGAGCAGGCCGCCGACATCGTCATACGCAGCGACATCTTCTACACATTTGCGGTTACTGAAGGCCGCACAATCCACTTCCTCGGTCTCGACCGAGCAGGCGGTCTGGCCGTCGACGCAGCGCGGAGCACGGTCGCGTACAGCGCCGAACAGTCCGCCATCAAAGCGTGCTTCGATGAGGTCCAGCGTGGCCTCATCCGGAGGCGTATCCGGGTTTGAAGCCCCACGGCCTTCCAGTAGGACCAAACCACGCAGCTTGCTAAAACCGGGTTCCGGCTCACCGCCGGACAGGTTGAAATCGGTGGCGGCATAATAGGCGGTATAGCGGGTGCCTGCCGAGTGGCCGCCCAAAAATACATTGTTGTTCAGCGCGGTGTCCCTGGCCAGTTGAACAATAGCGTCGATATCAAGAGAATGAACCAAGGGAGTCCACTGGGCGATAAATGCGGTATCGGAGGAGTTGTTGTAAAACACCACGCGCCGATTGGGTCCGTCCACCAGCGGCTGGCTCAGCTCCAGCCCCAGCTCCTCGCCGAACAAAAAGTCCAGGCCCACTTGGGGGGCATCAAGGTCCTCAGCCAGATCAAGACCCACCCGATCTTCGAGCTGGTTGGAGCGACGGTCCATCGCCCATACTTCCAGCGCGAGTGAATTTTCGGCCTGTGCCCGTCGCAGCAGGGCATCTGCCAGCAAGAAGAAATTGGAGGCACCGCCCTCAAATCCAGGCACCAGTACCAGGATGGCATCTGGCTGCCGCCCATCCTGATCCGACAGAAAATAGCGCGTATAGCGCGCCTTATTCAGATTCACCTCGGCGCTGCCGAACTGCGTAATGAGTAATGGGTTATTCACCACCACACCAGGGCTGCCGGGTGTATGTGCAGGCTGGGCAGCACTTGGCAGATCCACGGTTTCCTGCATCAGGGTGACCGGCTCAGGTTCCGGGTTTGAACGGTTACTGGAATCGCTGCCATCACTGCATGCTACCAGCAGCCCAATGCTTGCGCAGAGCAGTAAAAGACTAAAACGGTTTTGCATGGACAGATCACTTAATTTTGAAGAGTTCAACCTCTAGTATAAATCAGAGTGCACTGCCAAGTTAAGTGGTTGTAATCAGTGGAATCTGGCAATCAGGCCCCAGTCGCGGGATACTGCGTACACATTCCTTACCGGCGAGGCAGCCACGGGCAGTCCATGATCGAACCCACTCTCAATCGCGCGACCCACTTCAGTATCGTATGGGCCGTGGTGCTCGCCGTTGTGACCCTGGTGGAGTGGCGCAGCCTAGACCGTGATCCGATGAGCGAGCAGATCTTTCTCCCCTTCATCGAGCGCGAGATTACATTGTCAAGGACGGACGAAAACACCATGAAACAGCTTGGCACGACCGCAGGCGACTTGCCCGGGAAGAATGCCCGGCGCAATCTGCAAACCGTCGTGGAAATCGCCTTCAACGGTCCGCTGTTTTTGGCCTATTTCTTTGGTCCGATACTGATTTTTCATGCGATCGGTCTGCTGTTCGCGCGGCTA
>CBDTVJ010000608.1:0-2509 GCA_965363655.1 uncultured Halieaceae bacterium
CTTTTCAGCGGCTTTGGTATTGGTGTCGCCAGCACAGGGGCCGGCGCGCAAGTGACAGGCAATTAGAAGTCGTAAGTGACAGTCACACCATAGTTACGCGGCTGATTGTAAGTCCCGAAGTTGGATACTGGCGGAATCAATATCACACGGGAGAAACGCTCGTCCCCGAGATTACGTCCGTACACTGAGACCGTCAGCATGTCCTTGTAGCGGTAGTCGACGTTGGCGTTCCAGAAACCGGCGGAATCCACCAGGCCAAGTGGATCGTTGTTGAATATCGTCACATACTCGTCCCGCCAGTTGTAGCTGGCGGCGTAGGCCATCTGGCTATGGCCGAACAGTGAATGTTCGTAGTTCAGGCCGACTCCAAAGGTATATTCTGGCGCGTTGCGCATATCCAACGAACTGCCGTCTTCCGGCACACCCGGGATGTCTTCGATTAGAAACTCGTCATATTCCGAATCGAGATAACCGCCCTGGGCGAAGAAGGTCAGGCCTTCGTACAGCAGTGCTGTGACTTCCAGTTCGACCCCCTTCATTTTCGCATCGGACGCGTTGAGGACTACGGTATCAACCTCCGCTGGATTAATCGGGTTGGCGACGATGATATCTTCCTGCTTATCACTGTAATCATTGCTGAATATCGCTGCGTTGATACGCAGGCGCTGGTCCCACCAGTCACTCTTGATGCCGACTTCATAGGTTTCCACTTTTTCCGGATCAAATCCACGAACGTTTGCTGAAGACGTGATACGCCCAAAGAATCCACCGCTCTTGAACCCTTCCGAGTAGGAGGCATAGGCCATGATGTCATCCGTAAAGTCATACTGGGCGCCGACGCGGGGAGAAAATTTATCCCAGTCCTTGTCAACTTTAACGGTGTCACCCGTTCCAGACGGTGTTGCCGGTGAGCCATCTTCCAGGAAGAACAGCTGGCTGGTCGGCTCGAGCTTTTTCTCCTCATAGGTGTATCGCAGGCCGGCGTTCAGGGTGATTTTTTCGGTCAGGGCCCAGTCCGCACTGGAGAACGCGGCATAGGACTCGGTCTCGCCATGCTGTGTCAGCCGGGCTGTGGTACCAGTGGGATAGCCCTGGAGGGCCGCGGGCAGCTCAAGGGTGGTCATACGGGCATCGTATTGGGAGTACCAGTAATACAGGCCGGCGGTCAGTTCAACATCACCAATGCTGCCATTGACGCGAAGTTCCTGGCTGTATTGCTCGTAGTTGGTGTCGGTGTTCGCAGTAAGGAATGGGTAGCGATTGGAATCGTATTCCAGACGCGTGTTTTCGTTACGGTTGATATACGCTGAGATCGAAGTCAGTGCCCAGTCGCCCAGGTTGTAATTCAGGTGCAGGTTATAGAAATCGTTGCTGGTATCTGAATCGTTGGGCGCATTCGTGGAGTTGTGATCCTCATCGCTACCGGTGTCGCCGCCAGCGCAACCGTCGGGCGGAAAGAGCAGGCAGGCAAAGTCTGTGTCCTTGTTGAAATTGGCCCATGCGCCTACCTCGGACTCGTCCTCTGTCCGCTCATAGGTGAAAGCAAGATCGAAGTCCTCGGTAAACTGGTAGCCCACCGTTGCCCCGCCGTTTTTATAATCCTGGCCACCCGCGTCATCATTGTAGGTGGTGTTCCTGATGTAGCCATCGCTTTCGAGTTTGGATGCCCACAGCTTTATGCCACCCTTCTCTGTCAGCGGCAAATTCAGCAGGCCGCGTATATCCTGTCTTCCGTCTTCGCCAAGTGTACCTTGTACCTTGCCGCCAAATTCCTTGGTTGGCGCGGTGCGGATGATATTGATCGCGCCACCAATGGTGTTCTTCCCGAACAGGGTGCCTTGGGGCCCTCGCAGGACTTCCAGTCGTTCGATATCAAAGTTTTCTAAAATCGCGCCGGCGTTGGTACCCAGATACACACCATCAAGGAGAACCCCGACCCCGGGATCCAGGCTCTTGTCGATCTCCTGGTAGCTGACACCGCGGATGGCGATACCCGCGCCACCCTGCAGGGCAGGTAGCTCGTCGACCAGTATATTGGGTACAAAGGCCGTAATATCTCGCAGGTCGCGAATGCTGGAGCGCTGCAGTTCCTTGCTCAGTGCTGTCACCGAGATGGGCACCTCCTGCATGGATTCTTCGCGTTTCCGTGCTGTTACGATGACTTCTTCGAGCCTGAGTTGTTCATTCTGCGCGTTTGCGGCCATGGGCAATGTGCTGCCACCGGCCAATGCCGCTACGGAAAGTGCTATAGCGCTTCTCTTCAACATGGGTATCTCCAATTATTTTTATGAAACTCGCGTTCAATCACCCCATCACGATGAATAAGTCGCGATCTGGTTATGAAGCAAAAGTTCCTTTTAAGCCACTTGCTGCGTTGGGTCGGTGGTATTTTTTTTTGCTCTGACCACCTGGGCCGGGATGCAATTAAAAACCGGACAGTTTGTTTAAATTAACATCAAGGGCCGGGCAAAGTAAAGAGACTTCCGAATAGTCCAGAAAAATGAACCAC
>CBDTVJ010000609.1:0-2503 GCA_965363655.1 uncultured Halieaceae bacterium
GACTTGTGCCGCAACACCTGCTGGGCAATAAGCGCGCCCGGCCAACCTCCAATCAGTGCCAGTGTATGCAGTGTGCTTTCCTTTGTGCGCCAGCGGTCCCTGCGCGCAGCCCGTTTGTCCTTTGCATAAACCAAAAAAGTGAAGACGCTTGCTGCCAGGTATAGGTACAGAATCTGAATGGGCATGTTATATGCCGAAAGCGACCAAGCTGCGACTGCGATGAAACCAATGGCAAACAGGATCAGGAATACTTTGGTGACGGGTTTTGCATTCCTGGATGGTATTTCGCTTGCCCGTGTCACTTTGGCGGCGCATGGCCGGCCCTGCTTATCGGTGGATAGCGAGTAAAGGACTACCTGGTTGAGTTCGGGTGGCAGATGGCGATTTTTGAATGCTCGGATGTGGACGAATACCCGCTTGGCGCCTGAAGAGGGAGTGATAAAGCCATAGCCCTTTTCTTCATTCCAGTACGTTATCTTTCCCACAGGACGCATGCTGGTGTTGGCCTTTTTTTGTTTTCAGGGTTTTATTTTACAGGCAATCACCGTTGTGAGGATATTAAAGGCAAGTCGGATTTCCTGCAGAATAATCAGGAAATAGAACGCCCCAGCTCCTTCTTCGAAACACCAAGTGCCAGCAGGGATTTAATAAGGAGATCGATGGATACTGCCGGGTCTCCTGCCTCCATTTTTGCTACCCGTGACTGGCTGGAGTTCATAATTTGAGCTAGTTCAGTCTGGGTCAGTCTCTTGCTCACTCGTTTCGCTTTTAACTTGTCACTCAGCGCCAGCTTCAGTTCTATATACGCTAATTCCTCAGCTGAAAGTCCCAGAAATTCATCTGCCGCCCCAAACTTCCAGCCCTTTCTTTCCAATTTGGCTTGCTTTGCTTTATTCAAGTTCATATTCCTTTAACCGTTTCTTGCATAGATCAATAATTCGCCTGGGTGTCTGCCTTGTTTGTTTAATGAAAACATCAAGCAGAACAACTGCGTCTGCATCGATACGGTAGACAATTCGCCAACTTACATTCTGGTCATTAATGCGAAGCTCATGGCACCGTGACCCTATCGTGGGCATGGGCCGGGAGCGAGGCATTCCAATTAACTCACCACGCTGTAATATTCGCAGTAAAATTCCTGCCTCAAGCCTTGCCTTTTTCGAGAATGGTGGCGTTTTGACCTCGCCGTGCAACCAGACCAAAGGCTTATCCATCTGGAGGCTCCTGCGCATATAATATGTCATATATGACATAATTATCAATGCAATGATACTGCATCCAGTCCCCGCAACAATTGTGGCTAACGATTATTAGTAGTATGCAAGGACATCAATCCCGCAAGAAGTCGCAATAAGCCTGCACTGGTGTAGGTGGTGTGCTACTGATTTAAAAGATACCTGAGGCTTTAGTAGAATCTTAAGAACCAATTTTTATGGGTGTGCGGCTTCTTGCATCGACCCAACTCGACAATCAATTCCTCCTCGTCTATGTATTTTTGAAGAATGACCCGGCCAAGCTTCGCAGCCCTGGTTTGCGGTGTCCGGTTGAACTTGCCCTTGATCTGATCAATTTTCGAGTATTCGCCGTCTTTCAGGATGCTGGCCGTCGCCAGTGGCCGCCCGCTGGATTTCTCGGCAATGGAAAACAGGCGGTAATTACCGCGGATGCACTCCTTTGTATACGTCCCCACGCAGTTCTTCATTCGGCCGCCTTCTTCCGCCAGGTCGTAAGAGCTGGTTAGCGGCTGTACGTGTAAGCCATCCTGATCAAATGACGGCAATATAGATTGCCAGGCAATCCGGCCTTTGTTCAGCATTTCCCATTTCTGATACCTGCGCCGAATGGTCTCCCATCCCGCACGCCACTGGTTGCGATCAAAACGGGGTTGCTCGTCACGCAACCAGATGAGTACATGCACCCATTCTTCACGTGCAAAGGCTTTACGCGCCACCGGGTCGGCCAGCTTGTTCCAGTAATCAGTGGCAATTTTGGCGATACGCGGGTCTATGTTGCGGCTCAAAATATAAGCGTCGTACATGCACGAGATGAAGCGTTCGCCCAGTTCTTCAGCCAGTGGTTCTTTTAGCCCGCCACTGCACTGCCAATTGATATAAAACAGGGCTGTTTCCAAAAGTTGTACATCATCTTCAGCCGAGGGCATGACCGCCGCGTACGCGTTTTCGCCGTAACGGTTCAGGAACCGCCAGTCGGCTTTGCTCAAGCCATTTTCAAGGCAAGCCTTGCGTAATACGCCCATGTCATCATCGCTGCCGATCAATTCGTGCGCGATGGCAAGTTCGCGGAAATTTTCAAGCGGGTGCTGGTAGTTTGTAAGCTCTGTCACATTTTCTTTGGGGGTCGAAAAATCCAAAGTGAGTTGCAAAGTCTTACTCCTGGCCGTTTGGGTTTAATCAGGATGGGGAGGTCTCCCAGGGTGGTAATCTATTTGAAGGGTTTCTCAAAAGTTGAGAATAAATCGGGATTGATGAGGGTATAGATCGGA
>CBDTVJ010000610.1:0-2495 GCA_965363655.1 uncultured Halieaceae bacterium
TCCATCTCCGCGTTCTGTGCACCGACGGCACCGCTAAGACTGGTACCTAGTCTGGAAAGGCTGGCCAGGCTCGGTTTTTGATCAGCGTCCATGCTCTCCAGCTTTTCCTGAAAACGCTGCTGCACCTTGTTGGCCTTGCGCTGTACATCTACGTACGACGCAAGCTGGCCCTTGGAGACTTTTCCATTTGTCGGTGGTTCGTACTGGTGTTTTCCGGCTGCCTCCATCAGCTCACCCTGCCGCTGCATTGCGCCGATCATCCCGGAGCCCCGGGTTGTGCCTTCGTCAGTGGATCCAATAGAGGGATCTCCACCACTAAAAGTTCTTTTGCCCGACATCATGCCCAGGCCAAGAACGCTGCTGAGTACCATATTGATAATGAGAATGGCCACGAGGCTAAGGACAAAATGTAGTACGCGCCTGGCATCGGGCACTGCCAGCGCCTGTGGCATTAGCCGATAGAGATACACCAGGGAAAGAACAAAACCTGCCAGCGCGACCAAGCCACCGACGAAGGGAATAATGACAGCCACAATGCTACCCAGAAAGGCTGGCACCCAGGCCAGGGACACGGCTGCAAAGGCTCTGGAAAAATTACCCTGGCCGCCGAATTTGCCGGCAAGGAAGGAAAAAACACCGGCGCTGACGAAAACGCCCACCACCGCACCAATGAGGCTGCTAAACAGGATGCCCCAGAAACCCGCCCCGTAGAGGAGACCACCGAAGCCGCCAAACAGTGAGGAGAAGGTGGCAATCAGGATAGCGTTGGCGGCTATTATTGGTCCCGTCAAGAGCTGGGCGGTCTCCTGCCAGGCAATATCTTCCGTAAAGTGCTTTTCCCATGCCGCCGTCGGATCGGTGAGGCCCAACTTTATTAGATCAAGGGTTTTGCTCAGGTCCAGGCTCATAGTATTTCTCCTTCACGAGTAATTCGGGTCACAGTGTTGCAATGCTCTACTATTCATATAGTTGTAGATGGCGGGAAACTCAAGAAAAGCCTTGCTACAGTTTTGCTCAAGTGAGCGCATGGTCGCTTCAATTGTGGCTGGGTTTCACCGCTTTGATGATCTTTACCACATCCAAAAAGAGGTTATTCACTTCTAGCAACTGGAACCCTGCTGCTTCAACATTGGCCACTGTCGTACGATTCATGTCCGGTCCGACCCTGCTGGTGAGCAAGGTCATAAAGTCCATCATGACTTTGAATGGGTAGTAGCGCGACCCGGTGTGCTCGAACATGAAGATTTCCCCGCCGGGCTTCAATATGCGCATCAACTGCTGCAACCCTTCGATTGGCCGTGGTACGGAGCAGAATGTACAGGAGGTGAAGACCTGGTCGAAACTATTATCCTCGAAGGACATATCGTGTACGTCCATCACCTGGGCCAGTAACTCGCCGTTATAGCCTGCTATTCGCGGTTTCGCCTTCTCCAGCATCTTCGGGCTGATATCGATAGCAGTGATTGTTTTACCGCTGGGGAAGGTCGGGATATCCAATCCTGTCCCCAGGGCGAGAAATAATATTTTTCCATCCATGTGAGCGAAGAGCTCTTCCTTGAAGGGGCGCCAGCGATTTTCCGCTCCGCGCCCGGCCATTACATCGAAGTTGGGCGCTACTTTGTCCCACTTGGCCTGTGTTTCGGTGTCCATCACTATGGGCCCTCAATACTGTAAGTGCGCGATCCTCGAACCGTGTTATTGATAATCCAGATCGCAACAATAGAGACCAATCCGCACAGGGCTCCGTAAAAAGATGCCGTGGCACCTACCAAGGGTGTCATCGTGCACCACATACCTACAACCATTCCGCTTATCATGCCGGAGAACATCAGCGGCAGCATGACTTCCATGGCACCGAAAAAAATTCCAAGGGGAAAGAACAGCAACATGCCTACAATCATTCCCAGTGCCATGGTGAAAAGCATGGTAAAAAACATGCTCCACCCGGTTCCGACGACAATTGAGCAGAGCCATCCCACCACAAGTCCCACCAGTATATTGCTGCCCAAATCGCCCATTACATAAAACAATCGCGAGTCCACTGTTTACTCCATATGTCAGCCAGCTGACTGTCCGTTGACAAAGTAGAAGCCATCAATTGGCTTGTTCTCCAGGAGACACTTTTCTACCAATGGCGTACTGAGTTTAGACTAATATCCACAGTATCTCTGCAAGCGGTGTTAATGGGTAAGCTGACAAGCTCCTGGTAATACATGCTCACGGAGATAAAACCGGCAAGCCCTGCGCCTGACATTGCGTGATTTGATAAACCAGTGCAAACACCGTATGTTGCCCTGAGCGAAACTCCGAATAACATAATTGAGATGGAATTTTGCGTCGATTGCCGCGACGCAGGCAAGCGGTCGTAGATACTAGAGGACATAACATGAAAATACTGAATATAGTGGTATTGATGCTTGCCGGGTGTGTGGCCGTTATGGGCAGCGCGATTGCAGAAGAGCTAACCATCTCCGATTCTGAATTTGGCTGCATGT
>CBDTVJ010000611.1:0-2490 GCA_965363655.1 uncultured Halieaceae bacterium
CATCAAGTCGTCCAGTCCGAACCTGTCCTATGTTGAGTGTTCCGGTGGGGAATTCCCACCGCTCAATAGGAGCAGTCCCATGGCACATTCTACCCAAACTATAAGCCCTTTACGTCAGCGCATGATCGACGATATGTCCCTGCGTAAATTGAGTCCCAAGACCCAGACGCACTACCTTCGCGCAGTCAGGAACTTCGCACAATTCCTGGGTCGATCACCCGCCACGGCGACCGCCGAGGATTTTCGGCTGTTTCAATTACACATGGCCGGCAACAACGTCTCCAACGCCAGTATCAACGCGACGATTTGTGGATTGCGGTTTCTCTGCAAGGTGACACTGGATGATCCTGGATTACTCCGCAAGATGAGCACTGTCCACGAGCCGCGCAAACTGCCCGTCATTTTGAGCCCTGGCGAGGTGAAGCAACTGCTCGAAGCGACGCTCAGCCTCAAGTACAAAGCGGCACTCGCCACAGCCTACGGCGCCGGCCTGCGTGCCAGCGAAGTGGCACATCTCAAGGTCAACGATATCGACAGCCAGCAAATGGTGATCCACGTCGAGCAGGGTAAAGGCAGCAAGGACCGCAATGCCATGTTGTCACCCTCCCTATTGAGATTGCTGCGGCAATGGTGGCAGGCGGCCCAGGCAGAGCGCAAAATGCTCAACGGTGGTTGGTTATTCCCCGGACTGAACCCCGTCAATCCCATGTCGACCCGTCAGCTCAACCGCGTCTTTCATGCCGCCGCAACGGTTGCCGGCATCGACAAAGCTGTGAGTCCGCATAGCCTGAGACACAGTTTCGCCACTCACCTGCTGGAGCAAGGGGTCGACATCCGGGTGATTCAGGTCCTGCTCGGGCACAAGAAGCTGGAGACCACGGCACTATACAGTCAGGTGGCTACGACCACCCTGCGCGATACTCACAGCCCGCTGGATGCCTTGTCGATTGATCCACCCGACTGAACGGGGTCATGTCCCGTTCTCTGGAGGTTGCGGATATCTTCCGTGCCCAGGGTGCTGCGTGGCGTGAGGCGCGTGCCGGCCATTTGAGCCTGGACCAGCTCAAGGTTATGTCCGCCATCGAACGCTGTCGCAGTGCCGAACTGGGCGGTCATGTGCTGTACTGCAAAAACTGCGCGCAACGACATATCGCCTACAACTCCTGCCGCAACCGGCACTGCCCAAAATGCCAGGGCACTGCGGCCAGACGCTGGCTGGAAGCACGCCAGCGGGACCTGTTGCCCGTGGAGTACTACCACCTGGTATTCACCTTGCCAGCACCCATCAGTGACATCGCCTACCAAAACAAGGCTGTGATCTATCGCATCCTGTTCAAGGCTGCTGCTGAGACCTTGCGTACCATCGCCGGTGATCCCAAGCACCTGGGCGCACAGATCGGCGCTACGCTGGTCCTGCATACCTGGGGTTCGGCCATGACGCACCACCCTCACGTCCACGGTATCGTCCCCGGTGGTGGTTTCTCTGCCGATGGTCAGCAATGGATTGCCTGCAAGCCCGGCTTCTTCTTGCCGGTGCGCGTACTCTCGCGACTGTTCCGACGCCTGTTTCTCGATAAACTCAAGATGGCCCACCAGGGCGGTGAGTTGTGCTTCTATGGCGATCACAGTGATCTTGCAGACTCACGGACCTTTGCGAACTGGCTAAAGCCCCTGCGCCAGCAGGAGTGGGTAGTCTATGCGAAACGACCCTTTGCCGGGCCTGAAGCAGTATTGGCCTACCTGTCGCGCTATACCCACCGGGTAGCGATTGCCAACAGCCGCCTGCTTGCCCTGGATGAGAACGGCGTCACCTTCAAGTGGAAGGACTACCGGGAGAAGGGACGCACCCGCCGCAAGACCATGACGCTGGCTACCGATGAGTTTATCCGCCGCTTCCTCATCCATGTGCTGCCCCGGGGATTCCACCGTATTCGCCATTATGGATGGATAGCCAATGCCAGGCGTGTGGAGAAGTTGGCGTTGGCCCGGGAGTTACTTCAGGTGGAACCCGCCAGGGAGGCAGAGATTGAGCCTGCTGAAAAAGAGGCCACACTCTCCAGTCCCTGGATTTGCCCCACCTGTGCCTCACCGATGATCATCATCGAAATCTTCGAGAGAGGTTTTGTACCGCGTGCCCCACCGGCAGGGAATCTTGTATGAAGAAAGACTGCATTACAGTATTGCAAGAATACGCCCTTCCGGACTGCCGATACCGTCCGGTAACGTACCGCCTGTGCCTGTTCTCACCCAAGTGCCGCACACTGGGACCAGCTGGGACACAAATTGCCCGACAGTGGCATCAGGAAAACGAGTTAATGAGAGTGTTGAGGTGTTCCTTGATCAACGCAAGCACTTTGCTGTCCCCTGTCTGCCTACCCGAGAATACTCGAATCCCCATAGTATCGCAGTACACCGACCACCGAGCTCCGACCCCCGCGGTTTCCTCCCTTGGGGATTGTCCGACGCCTGCCCGTTAAGTTCTGATCTAGC
>CBDTVJ010000612.1:0-2467 GCA_965363655.1 uncultured Halieaceae bacterium
GTCACCACGATTTTCTTGCCGCGATAGCGGCGCTGGGCCGAGAACATGTGTCCGGCGGCCTTGAGTACCCCGGATTTTTCCGCCGCGGGACCCGGCATCACACCGGGATTGTCCAGCAAACTGACCAGGGGGAGGCCGAAATTATTGGCCATGGTAATAAAATGGGTAGCTTTTTCTGCCGCGTCGCGGGTAATGGCCCCTGCTTGCACGCTGGGCTGGTTCGCGATCAACAGGCAGGGTATGCCGCCTATGCGGGCCAGCGCGGTAATCATGTTGCGTCCGTAATCGGGCTGCAGTTCAAACAGGCTTTGTGAATCGACCACGCTGTGCAGGACCTGGCGCATATCGTAGGCCTGGTTGGCCTGCGGCGGAATGATATCCAGCAGAGCGTCGACGGTGCGCGCGGCTGCAGCGCTGTGCTGTCGATTTTCAGGCAAGGGGTCGCCAGCGCGTAGCGGCAGCATTGAGAGAAAGTAGCGCACCATGGCAAAACATTCCGCCTCGGTTTTTCCCAGGTTGTGAGCGACACCGCTTTCACTGGTGTGCATCAGGGCTCCGCCCAGTTCTTCGGGAGTCGCTTCAATACCCAGGGCAGCGTGCACCAGCGGCGGCCCGGCAGAAAACATGGCGGAGCCTGCCGCCATGATAATGAGGTCTGCGAACATGCCGGTAAGGGCGCCGTGCCCGGCGGATGTTCCCAGCACCAGTGTTACCACCGGCACCAGCCCCTGCAGGTCCGCCACCAGTTGCAAGTCATTCGGGCTGTTGGGATAGCGCTCGCCCTGGTTGCTGGCGCGTTCACCAGCGCCATCCAGCATGAGTACCAGGGGAATTCGTTGCTCCAGCGCCAGGCGCACCAGGCGGGTGCGTTTGGCCGCATTCGGGTGACCTATCGAGCCCCCTTTTACAGTGAAGTCCTCGGCAATGATCACGCTGGTGCGCTCACCAATGCGGCCGGTGCCACCCACCAGGGCGTCTGCGGCCAGGGCAACTTCTCCGCCCGGGTGGTTGCCGCCGGCGAGGGCACCGTACTCGTTGAAACTGCCCTCGTCACACAGGGCAGCAATGCGCTCCCTGGCCGTGAGCCGGCCCCGCTCGCGCTGTTTGTCCACTTTTTCCGGCCCACCCATGGCCTCGGCGAAGGCAGTGCGTTGTTCTAATTGCTGCAACAGGACTTCCCAGCCCTCGCGATAGCTGTTCAAGATATTCCATCCTCTGTGGGTGTCAGTGGCATACTAATCCTTTGCCCCTTGTCATAAAAGTCGATTGGGGCGGTATCATGCTTATCCACTAGTGGGCTAAACCACAAAGGAGTATTCCCTTGGACGCACAGCAGGCGCTGTTGGTTGAAAGACGAGATGACGTGGAATGGGTCACACTGAATCGACCCGAGGCGGGCAATGCACTTAACGCAGGCCTGGTGGCTGACCTGGTGACGTACTTTGAGCAACTGCGGGAGCGTGAAGAGATCCGCATTGTGGTGCTGAAGTCCAACGGCAAGCACTTTTGCGCGGGTCTTGATCTCGCCGGGGATGCCTTTGCTGAATCGGAACGCAACCCGCGCACCGTATGGACGCTGCAGCGCCGCATCGCCCGTATTTACCTGGCCATGCGCAAATGTCCCCAGCCCATCATTACGCTGGTGCGCGGCGCTGCCTGTGGTGGTGGTTTTAGCCTGGCGCTGGCCTCGGATATTCGCATAGCGGGGGAGAGCGCCAAAATGAATGCCGCCTATATCAAGATCGGCCTCACCGGTTGCGACATGGGCAGTAGCTATTTCCTGCCTCGACTGGTCGGTACCTCAATAGCCTCCGAACTGCTGATGACCGGGCGTTTTATCCATGCCCCAAGAGCCCTGGCCGTCAACCTGGTGTCGGAGGTGGTGCCCGATGATGAATTGGAACAGGCCGCGCAAGCCTTTGTCGATGAGATGCTGTTGACCTCACCTATGGGTCTGCGGCTCACCAAGGATGCCCTCAATGTGAGTGTGGATGCGGCCAGCCTGGAAGCGGCGATGGCGGTGGAAGACCGTCACCAGTCACTACTGGCCTTGACCGAGGACGCGCAGGAAGCGGGGCTGGCTTTTTTCCAGAAACGAAAGCCGGTGTATCAGGACCGTTAGTGCTGAACCTGGTTTCCTGGATGTGCCTGCATTCTGTAATGTGCGTGGTATCTCGCCAGCCTATATCGCAGTATACGGGTGGGGAGGCTCGCAGTATTTGGGTGGCCACGGAATAGCTGTCTGGTATGGAAGGTCCACTTAAGGGCCTGTAGTTCGAACCGCAAGTGGACCTTGCATACCAGACAGCGGGTTCAGCGCTCGATAGCCAAGTGCCATTCGACCCTGAAAAAACGCCTATATAAGCATTATCAACGTACCGGCAAGCGTAAGGATGACATTAGCAAAGGCGTAAGCGCCGGTATAACCCAGTGCCGGTGCATTGCTCTTCGCCACATCGGTCACCAC
>CBDTVJ010000613.1:0-2464 GCA_965363655.1 uncultured Halieaceae bacterium
GGTCGCGTAAGTCTATGGCGTGGAGGCACCACCCACCCGGCCGGGTCATGCGGTAGATATTATCGATTACTACCTGGGGTCTGCGCACATGCTCAAGAACAGCCAGCGAGAAAACCACGTCCATACTGCCGTCGGGTAAGTCGAGGTTCTCCGAACTGCCCGGCGAGAGATCATGAAAAATTTGTTCCCGCAGCCTGCCGATGGTATTGCGCCCACTTGCACCTCCAACTTCGGCCCAGCTTAAAATTTCCTCGATCTTTTTGGATGGGGTACCCAACATACCAGACATAACGAGACGGATAAGGTCTACGTAGGCACTTGGCAGCCAATCGTCTAGCTTGCGAATATTACTGGCATAGTAGTCCTGACAGCCCATTAACAGTAAAATCAAGGGCAGTCCTGGTTCCCGAGAGCTCCCTATTTCCAGTATGGTCTTGCCGCTGAAGGTCTCGCCAAGTGTGCGTGCCGCGTCGTTCAATAATCTCCCACAGTGCAGTAAATTGTATAGCGCGCGATCGTTTTTGTTCACGTTATAGGAGATTGCCTCAAACAGTAATGATTCGTCAGAGCCAATGGTGCGGATATGCCTTGGAGTGATCCGGGGTTGTAGGAGATGCTTCAGCCCACTTTTGCCTGGAAGTCCGTCTTTGCCGTTTCGGCTCATATTTTCAACTCTATGCAGTACCAGGCGGCTGTTGTTGCCCCTGACAGGAAAGACCGTTCGATATTCGGTTAGCAACGCCACGGAGACTGAAAATCCCCGTGCGCGATTCTATCCCCGGCTGCCCCATTTATCAATCTGAACACGCCCTCCGCATTCTATCTCATAGTGCCATGCGGTATACTTTCCCCCGAGCAATAAGTCGACAATAACAGTCAAAACGCCATCCAGACTCGGGGTTTAGTAGCATGAAGCACATTCTAAAATTGACACTGCTCAATATCGTCATCGCGGTAGTATTGCTTTTCGGCCTTGATCGATTACTAGCTGCCCTTGGGTACCCGCAAGAGGTTCCTCTCAAATCTGCCCACAGGGCAAATGTCTCCAAAACCCTCAAGACGATTGAGTTCGAGTATGAATTTGCAACGAATGACCTTGGGCTTCGATACCCGCAGATTGCAATGGAGAAACCAGCAGGTGATGTAAGAGTTCTGCTTATTGGCGATTCCTTTACGGAGGGTGTGGGTGTGGAGGCTGATGACACCTTTGGCGTATACCTGGAAAACGATTACAACAATATTCCGGGCAGCGAGGTGCAGTTCATCAATGCGGGTCTGGGTGGAGAAGGCCCCCCACGTTTCTGGCGCGTGTTCAACGATGTCGGCTTGTTACTGGACCCTGATGGTGTGTTGATCTGTCTTTACGCCAATGACTTGATGGACACGCCGGAGTCACTAAGCCGTGAGGATCTCTACCGCCTGGCTCCGGTGCGATACGGATTCGACAAGACTGCACATGATCTTCTCCCTCGAGTTCATAATATCCTGGTTGAAGCGGGCAGGATTATTGCCAGGGAACTGAAACAATCGGAAGGTTTTGTGGCAACAGTTACCGCCCACGCGCAAAAGCAGGGTATTAGTAATGACGCTATCGAAAATTGGCAAACATCGCTGCCCGTGGAGTTGGTCGAGGCTTCAGACAGGAGTGAATTCAATAAGTCGCTGCTGTCTATGGGGCTATTTCACCCCGACTTTTGGTCGGAGGCTATAGACATCAGCACACCGAAGGCCGAGCGAAAATACCAGGCCATGAACATTGTGCTGGATGAGATAGTCGCCGTAGCCCGCCAGCGCGAAGTGGCAGTTGGCCTGGTCTATATACCGGCGCCACTGCAATATGACCCGTCCAGGCACGCTAGCTGGAACCCGTGGATCATAGGGGGAGTGAAGTTCCGGCCAGAGTGGTTAAGTGGAGAGTCGGAAATCCAGAAGCGCCTTGCCGGCTGGGCGCAGGGCAAGCGTATCCCGTTTCTTGATTTGACACCGGCGCTCAGGGAAGAAGTTGCGCAGGGAGCTGAACTGAATTACAAACTGGATGGACACTGGAATGCCGCGGGCCATCGGGTAGCGGGCAAAGCCATAAGAGAATGGATTGATGACAACGGGGTATTTCCTGCACTGCCTGCTGCGCCGGGCAGTGACTTGGGCAGCGCGCCATAAATCCGGCACAGCTGCGGATAACTTCTACGGATTTTGAATACGATGAGCATACGCCAGAAGGTAAGAATTGTTTTAATCAACGTGGTGGTCATGCTCGCTCTGCTGTTTCTCATTGAGGGCATGGTCAGTTATTTCACTATAGGTGATGCGTTCTTTAACCAAAGGATTGCTGAACGGCAACACACGGAGTACGACGAGGAACTGGGCTGGATAAATTTGCCGAATATTTTTATTGAAGACATGTACAGTCGTGAAGATCCCTTGACGACCAACTCCCAAAGATACCGCAATAAAAACGACTTTA